>CAZVNY010000132.1:0-5038 GCA_964628785.1 uncultured Thiobacillus sp. | reverse complement strand
GACCACGGGCGAGGTGCATCTGCGTCATCACATCAGCCCCAACGGTTTCTACCGTGGTCGCAAGGTGGTGAACACCAAGTCCGACAACGACTGAGCCATCATTGCCCTGCACCCGGGCTGCATGGCCCGGGTAGAAAAGCTGGCGGCAACAGGCAGTGCCCAGGGCACCGGTCCTGCTGACGCCATCCGCTGATCAGGCAATGCATCCCGCTGGGCCCGCCATATCCCTTGCCTCCCTTGCTACCTCGAATTGCGTCGCAAGGGTGGATGCAAGCCCCTGTGGGCCGGCCTGAAACTGCCGCATACCCTACCGGATTCCTGACCAATGCCCCGTGCGCGTCATGCGTGAGCTCACAATCGCGGTAGATGCCATGGGGGGCGACCATGGCCCCCATGTCACGGTCAAGGCCGCCATCAACATCCTGCGGCGCCACGAGGATGTGAACATCGTGCTCGTAGGCCTGGAAAATGCCCTCCAGGCCGAGCTCAAGGCCCAGCGTACCCAGGCCGGTCCCCGTTTGCGCATCCATCATGCCAGCGAGGTGGTGAAGATGGACGACCCCATCAATGTGGCCTTGCGCGGCAAGAAGGATTCCTCTCTGCGCCAGATGGCGGAGCTGGTGAAACGCGGGGAGGCCGATGCCGGCGTCTCTGCCGGCAATACCGGCGCCCTCATGGCCGTGTCCCGCTTCGTGCTCAAGACCCTGCCGGGCATCGACCGGCCGGCCATCGCCACCACTCTGCCTTCCTCCCGGGACCGTACCTACATGCTGGACCTGGGGGCCAATGTGGAATGCGAGCCTGAACACCTCTTGCAATTCAGCATCATGGGGGCCGCCCTGGTGGGGGCCGTGGAGCACAAGGAGCGTCCCAGCATCGGGTTGCTCAATATCGGCGAGGAAGACATCAAGGGTAATGATGTGGTGAAGCGGGCGGGTGAGCTCATCAAGGCCAGTGGGCTCAATTTCCACGGCAATGTGGAAGGCGACGACATCTACAAGGGCACCGTGGACGTGGTAGTGTGCGACGGTTTCGTGGGCAACGTGGCTCTGAAATCCTCGGAAGGCCTGGCCAGGCTCATTGCCCAACAACTGCGGGCCACTTTCCGCAAAAACCTGTTTACCCGGCTGATGGCGCTCATCGCCCTGCCGGCCCTGCATGCCTTCAAGCGCAAACTGGATCCCCGCCGCTACAATGGCGCCAGTCTGCTGGGCTTGAACGGCATCATCATCAAGAGCCATGGTTCTGCTGATGCCTTTGCCTTCGAGCAGGCCATCACCAAGGCGGTGGATGAAGTACGCGGCGGCCTGTTGCGGCGCATCGCCAACCAGTTGAACAATCACCAGACCCCGGGCCAGGAAGAAGGAGAACCGGCATGAGTGCGGGAAAAGACATTGCCTCACATCCGCCCTATGCACGCATCATCGGCACCGGCAGCTATCTGCCGGCCCGGGTGCTGACCAACCAGGACCTGGAAAAACTGGTGGAGACCAGCAGCGACTGGATCCTGGAGCGCACCGGCATACGCGAGCGCCACATGGCCGCCGACGGCGAGCTCACCAGCGATCTGGCCCTGAAGGCGGCGGAACGAGCCATGGAGGCGGCAGGCATCGATGCCGCGGACATCGATCTCATCATCGTGGCCACCACCACCGCGGACCGGGTATTCCCCAGCACTGCCTGCATCCTCCAGGCCAAGCTGGGCATCAGCAATGCCTGCCCGGCCTTCGATGTACAGGCCGTGTGCAGCGGCTTCGTCTATGCCGTGTCGGTAGCCAACAATTTCATCCGCGTCGGCCAAGCGCGCACCGCCCTGGTGGTGGGGGCCGAAACCCTGTCCCGCATCACCGACTGGACCGATCGCAGCAACTGCATCCTCTGGGGGGATGGTGCCGGGGCCGTCGTGCTGCAGGCCGCGGAAGAACCGGGCATCATTGCCACCCACCTGCATGCCGATGGGCGTTATCAGGACTTGTTGTTCGTGGATGGCGGTGTCTCCCTGAAGACGGAAGGGGCCTACCACATGCGCATGTCCGGCAATGCCGTGTTCAAGATGGCGGTGAACACCCTGGATGCCATCGTGGACGAGACCTTGCAGGCCAGCGGCCTGGCCAAGTCGGATATCGACTGGCTGGTGCCCCACCAGGCCAACATCCGCATCATCCAGGCCACCGCGAAAAAGCTGGGCATGGGCATGGAGCGGGTCATCGTCACCGTGGACCGCCACGGCAATACCTCGGCGGCCTCCATTCCCCTGGCCCTGGACACGGGTGTGCGCGAAGGCAAGATTCACACTGGCGAGACCGTGCTCATGGAGGCCTTTGGCGGTGGTTTCACCTGGGGCTCGGTGCTGGTGAAGATGTAAGCATGGAGACAGACACACGATGAAGTTTGCATTCCTGTTCCCCGGTCAAGGCTCCCAGTCCGTGGGCATGATGGCCGCCTATGGCGATGTCGTGCAGGCCACCTTCGCCGAGGCCTCCCAGGCCCTGGGCATGGATCTGTGGGACCTGGTGTGCAACGGCCCCGCCGAGACCCTGAACCAGACCGTGCATACCCAGCCTGCCATGCTCACCGCCGGAGTGGCGGTCTGGCGCCTGTGGCGGCAACAGGGGGGCGCCATGCCCGCGTTCATGGCCGGGCACAGCCTGGGGGAATACACCGCCCTGGTGTGTGCCGGAGCCCTGGACTTTGCCGACGGGGTGCGCCTGGTGCGCCTGCGGGCAGAGGCCATGCAGTCCGCAGTGCCGGAAGGGGTGGGCGCCATGGCCGCCGTGCTGGGGCTGGATGACGATGCCGTGCGCGCCGTGTGCGCCGAAGCAGCCCAGGGCGAGGTGCTGGAGGCGGTGAACTTCAACTCCCCCGGCCAGGTGGTGATCGCCGGGCACAAGACGGCGGTGGACCGGGGCTGCGAGCTGGCCAAGGCCAGGGGTGCAAAGCGGGCCCTGCCCCTGCCGGTGTCGGTGCCTTCACACTGCGCCCTCATGCAGCCCGCCGCGGAGAAGCTGGCTGCCGCCCTGGAGGCTATCCAGATCAAGGGCTCCAGCGTGCCCGTACTGCACAATGCGGACGTGGCGGCCTACAGCGAGCCCGCCGCCATACGCGATGCCCTGGCACGCCAGCTCTACCGTCCCGTGCGCTGGGTGGAAACCATCCAGGCCATGGCTGGGCAGGGCGTGGGGCTCATCTTGGAATGCGGCCCGGGCAAGGTGTTGGCAGGCCTCAACAAACGCATCCTCAAGGATCTGCCCGTGCTGGCCCTGAGCGATGGCGCCGGTCTGGAAGATGCCCTGGCCAGAAGCCGGGAAAACTGAGTCCACGCATATACGGAGAACGAGCATGGAAGGACGCGTAGCCCTGGTGACCGGTGCCAGCCGAGGCATAGGCCAGGCCATTTTGCATGCCCTGGGCAGGACCGGGGCCATTGTGGTGGGTACCGCCACCTCGGAATCCGGTGCGGCGGCCATCACCCAGGCCCTGGGTGATGCAGGCTTGCAGGGTCGGGGCATGCTGCTCGATGTCACCGATGCCCCCCAGGTGGAAGCCACCATCGAGCAGATCCTGGAAAGCTTTGGCCACATCGACGTGCTGGTGAACAATGCCGGCATCACCCGGGACAATCTGCTCATGCGCATGAAGGACGTGGAGTGGAACGACATCCTGGACACCAACCTGTCCTCCGTCTTCCGCCTCTCCCGTGCCGTGTTGCGACCCATGATGAAGGCCCGTCATGGTCGCATCATAAGCATTGCCTCCGTGGTGGGCGCGGCCGGCAACGCAGGCCAGACCAACTACGCCGCCGCCAAGGCCGGCATGATCGGCTTTTCCAAATCCCTGGCCCAGGAAGTGGGTAGCCGTGGCATCACCGTCAACTGTGTGGCCCCGGGCTTCATCGACACGGACATGACCCGGGCCCTGCCCGAGGCGGCCCGCAACAACCTGCTGGAGCGCATCCCCCTGGGCAAGCTGGGCACGGCGGAGGACATCGCCCAGGCCGTCGTCTTCCTGGCCTCCGACGCTGCCGGCTATGTGACGGGCAGTACCCTGCACGTCAACGGCGGCATGTACATGGATTGATTTCAGGTACGGGGCTGTCAGGTCTTTTTTTGGTAGAATCGCCCCGCTTTTTCACCCTTACCCTTTTGGGAGTACCCGCAAATGAGCGATATCGAAGCGCGTGTCAGAAAAATCGTTGCCGAACAACTGGGCACCAACGAGGATGACGTCAAACTGGAGTCTTCCTTCGTGGACGATCTGGGCGCAGATTCCCTGGACACGGTGGAGCTGGTGATGGCTCTGGAAGAAGAGTTCGACTGTGAGATTCCGGACGAAGAGGCCGAGAAGATCACCACGGTGCAGCTGGCCGTTGACTACATCAACGCCAACAAGCAGTAATCTCCCCGCCGGCGTCCATGCGGGTACCCCGTGTATCTGCATGGACGCCGGTTTCCGTTTTGCAGCAGCGCCGTAGGATAGCGTCACGGCCCTGTCACCCCCATTCCCTTCATTCCCTTTATCAACGCACTGAGGCATCCCTTCATGTCCAAGCGTAGAGTCGTAGTCACCGGCCTGGGTGTCATCTCCCCCTTGGGCAACACCCTGGAGAAGGCCTGGACCCATCTGCTGGCCGGCCGTTCCGGTATCACCCGCATCAGCCGTTTCGACGCCTCGGCCTTTGCCTCCCAGATCGCGGGTGAGGTCAAGGACTTCGACGTCGGCCAGTACCTGGCTGCCAAGGACGCCCGCCGCATGGATGTGTTCATCCACTATGGCCTGGCAGCCGGCATCCAGGCCCTGAAGGATTCCGGCCTGGAGGTCACGGATGGCAACCGGGAGCGCATCGGGGTGAACATCGGCTCCGGCATCGGCGGTCTGCCCATGATCGAGGACACCCATCAGACCTATGTGGAGGTGGGTGGACCCCGCAAGATTTCCCCCTTCTTCATCCCCGGGACCATCATCAACATGATTTCGGGCAACCTGTCCATCCTCTATGGCCTGAAGGGCCCCAATATGGCGGTGGTCACGGCCTGTACCA
>CAZVNY010000131.1:0-5074 GCA_964628785.1 uncultured Thiobacillus sp. | reverse complement strand
ACGTGTTCTATTACATCACCGTCATGAACGAGAACTACAGCCACCCGGCCCTGCCCAAGGGGGTCGAGCAGGGCATCCTCAAGGGACTGTATCTGCTCGGCAAGGGGGAAGGCGGCAAAGGCCGGGGCAAAAAGGCCCAGCCCCGGGTGCAGCTGCTGGGCTCCGGCAGCATCCTGCGGGAGGTCATCGCGGCGGCCGAGCTGCTGGCCCAGGACTGGGGGGTGGCAGCGGATGTGTGGAGTGCCACCAGCTTCAACGAACTGCGACGGGAGGCCCAGGAGGTGCATCGCTGGAACCTGCTGCATCCGGACAAGAAGCCCCGGGTCTCCCATGTGGAGCAGTGCCTGGCCGGGAGCGAAGGCCCCATCATCGCCTCCAGCGACTACATGCGTGCCTTTGCCGACCAGATCCGCCCCTATGTGGGTCGCCGCTACGTCACCCTGGGCACCGACGGCTTCGGCCGCTCGGATTCCCGGGAGGCCCTGCGGGACTTCTTCGAGGTGGACCGCTACCACGTGGTGCTGGCCACCCTCAAGGCCCTGGCGGACGAGGGCGTGCTGCCGGTGGGCAAGGCCGTGGAAGCCATCCGCAAGTACGCCATCGATGCCGAGCGGCCCAATCCGGTCAACATCTAACAGGAGACGAAGACGATGAGCATCCAGGAAGTCCTCGTCCCCGATATCGGCAATTTCGAGAACGTGGAAATCATCGAGATCATGGCCCAGGTGGGGGACACCTTGGCCACCGATGATCCCATCATGACCGTGGAGTCCGACAAGGCCGCCATGGACATCCCCGCCCCCTTCGGCGGCACGGTGAAGGCGCTGAAGATCAAGCTGGGGGACAAGGTCTCGGCCGGCTCCCTGGTACTGCTGCTGGATACTGCGGCGGCGACCGAGGAAAGATCCGTACCCGCGACCACCGCCCCGGTGGTGAAATCCTTTGTGCCGGCAAGCACAGAAACCGTAGCAGCGGTCCCCCCGCCCAGCCACCCGGTCGCCGAGGCCCCTGCGCCCATCCCACCCAAGCACCGGCCCGATCCGGTGGCTGCCCATGTGGAATTCGTCGAGGGCAAACCCGCCCACGCCAGCCCGGCGGTGCGCCGCTTTGCCCGGGAACTGGGCATCGAGGGAACGACCCTGAACCACATCAGGGGCAGCGGCCCCCGGGGCCGCATCACCCGGGAGGACGTGCAGGCCTGGGTCAAGGGCGAACTGGCCAAGCCCCGGGGCGAAGGCCTGGGTGGTGCCGCCGGCCTGGCCGTGCCCCCGGCACCGGTCATCGATTTCAGCCAGTTTGGCGAGATCGACACCCAGCCCCTGTCCCGCATCAAGAAGTTGTCCGGGGCCAACCTGCACCGCAACTGGGTCACCGCCCCCCACGTCACCCAGTTCGACGAGGCGGACATCACCGATCTGGAGGACTTCCGCAAGTCCATGCTGGAAGAGGCGGCCAAACGGGGGGTCAAGCTCACCCTCCTGGCCTTCCTCATGAAGGCCGTGGTCAACGCCCTGCGGGCCCATCCCCAGTTCAACGCCTCCCTGGCCGCCGACGGCGAGAACCTGGTGCTGAAGAAGTACTTCCACGTGGGCTTCGCCTGCGACACCCCGGACGGCCTGGTGGTGCCGGTGATCCGCGACGTGAACAAGAAGGATGTGCTGGACATCGCCCGGGAACTGGCGGAGCTGTCCGAGCTGGCCCGGGAACGCAAGCTCAAGGTGGACGCCATGCAGGGCGGTTGCTTCACCATCTCCAGCCTGGGGGGCATAGGCGGCACCGCCTTCACCCCCATCATCAACTGCCCCGAAGTGGCCATCCTGGGGGTCTCCCGGGCGGAGTTCAAGCCGGTGTGGGACAAGGCCGGCAAGGCCTTCGAACCCCGTCTCATGCTGCCCCTGTCCCTTTCCTACGACCACCGGGTCATCGACGGCGCGGACGGCGCCCGCTTCACCAGTCACCTGCGTGCCATGCTCTCCGACGTCAGACGCCTGTTGCTTTGATAACAGGGGGGCCAGGCGACAAGCCCTGGCCACCCCCAACGCCCAAACACCTTGCAATCCCATCACCAACCGCCCCACCCAGCATCCAGAGCCCAGCCATGAGCCAAAGCATCGAGATCCAGGTCCCCGACATCGGCAACTTCAAGGATGTGGAGGTCATCGACCTCCTGGTGCAAGCGGGAGACCAGGTGGACAAGGACACCGCCCTCATCACCGTGGAGTCGGACAAGGCCGCCATGGATATCCCCTGTCCCCGGGCCGGCGTGGTGGAAAAGCTGCTGGTGAAGGTGGGTGACAAGGTCTCCCAAGGCACGCCCCTGCTGAATTTGCGCGTCGGGAAAGACCCCGCCACGCCCCCCTCTCCCCCAACCCCTCTCCCGCTCGCGAGAGAGGAGGGCGTGGACCTGCACGCCCAGGTCCTGGTGCTGGGGGCAGGCCCCGGCGGCTACACCGCCGCCTTCCGCGCCGCCGATCTGGGACTGCAGGTGGTGCTGGTGGAGCGTCACGCCAGCCTGGGTGGGGTATGTCTCAACGTGGGCTGCATCCCGTCCAAGGCCCTGTTGCATGCCGCCCGCCTGATCACCGAGACGGAGGAAATGGCGGAGCACGGCGTCAGCTTCGCCCAACCCAGGGTGGATCTGGACAAGCTGCGGGCGTGGAAGGCGGATCAGGTGGTGGGCAAACTCACCGCCGGCTTGGCCCAGCTGGCCAGGCAACGCAAGGTCACGGTGGTGCACGGCGAGGCCCGCTTCACCGGGCCCCACAGCCTGGAGGTCCGTGGCGCGGAAGGCACCCGGACCCTGACTTTTGACCAGGCCATCATCGCCGCTGGCTCGGAGACCATCAAACTGCCCTTCCAGCCGGACGACCCCCGGGTCATGGGCTCCACCGGTGCCCTGGCCCTGGCGGACATCCCCAAGCGCCTGCTGGTCATCGGCGGCGGCATCATCGGCCTGGAAATGGGCACGGTGTACGACGCCCTGGGCAGCAGGGTCACGGTGGTGGAACGGGGCGGCCAGCTCATCACCGGCTGTGATGCGGACCTGGTGAAACCCCTGGTCAAGCGCATGGAAAAGCGCTTCGAGAAGATCCTGCTGCACACCGGGGTCACCGCCATGGAGGCGAAGAAGGACGGCATCCACGTCACCCTGCAGCAGGGCGAAAGCGAAGAAAGGCAGGTCTACGATCGGGTACTGGTGGCCATCGGCCGCCGGCCCAACGGCAAGGCCATTGCCGCCGAGGCAGCCGGCGTGCAGGTGAACGAGCATGGCTTCATTCCGGTGGACCGCCAGATGCGCACCAACGTGCCCCACATCTTCGCCATCGGCGACATCGTCGGCCAGCCCATGCTGGCCCACAAGGCGGTGCACGAGGGCAAGGTGGCGGCGGAGGTGATCGCCGGCCATAAAGTGGAATTCCAGGCCCTGGTCATCCCCGCCGTGGCCTACACCGACCCGGAGGTGGCCTGGGTAGGGGTCACGGAGACGGAAGCCAAGGCCCAGGGCCTGGAGATCGAGAAAGGCGCCTTCCCCTGGGTGGCCAGTGGCCGCGCCCTGTCCATCGCCCGCGCCGAGGGCATGAGCAAGCTCATCATGGACAAGGCCAGTGGCCGAGTCATCGGTGCCGGCATCGTGGGCATCAACGCCGGTGAACTCCTGGCGGAGGCGGTGCTGGCCATAGAGATGGGGGCCACCGCAGAAGACCTGGGCCTCACCATCCACGCCCACCCCACCCTGTCGGAGACCCTGGGCCTGGCCGCCGAAATGGCCACCGGCAGCATCACCGACCTGCTGCCTCCACGGAAAAAGTAATCCCCCTGCCATGGGACAGGCCCGCAACCCGGGCCTGTCGCCCGTTGCCCGGGCGTGCACCGGGCGGATAGCGGGTGGAGAGGTGCGGAACCCGCCCCCACTGTATGAATTTCGTGGCTTTGCGGGCTTTTTCGCAGGAAAACAGGCACCAATTCATTGCCTGCTGAATTGGCCAGGCATATCGTTCAAGGGTTATCTGCAAGTCATCCGGACCCGGGACCGGGATGCCCCCAGGAGAACCCCATGCGTGACCCCATGAAAACCGAGACCAAGAAGTCCGCCAACACTTCTGGCAATGCTTCTGCCGAGAACCCTGCCAAGGCCGCAAGCAAGCCACGCAAGACCGCCAAACCCCGTGCCCGCGCCCCGCGTCGGACCAGTGCCGGCGACATCCCACCCCAGCTGGATGCGGGAGGCGTGGAGCAATTCGTCGTGGGCGAGGCCGTCAATGCCGCCCAGGAATCCAAGCTCACCGCCGTCAAGGACATCATCGCCAGCACTGACGGCGGCCCCGTCCTCATTGAATCCCTGGAGGCTATCCTGAAGGGGGCCTCCCCGGAAGATGCCGTGGCCCTGCGCAACGCCCTGCTGCAGCCTTCCCCCCAGAGGGACAGGAAACGACACCCGGACGAGGAACTGGCCAAGGATTGGCGTAAAGGCGGCTATCCCTACAAGAATCTCATGTCCCGCAAGAACTACGAGCGGGGGAAGTACAAGCTGCAGGTGGAACTGCTCAAGCTCCAGGCCTGGGTGAAGGAGACCGGGCAGAAGGTGGTAATCCTCTTCGAAGGCCGGGATGCGGCGGGCAAGGGCGGCACCATCAAGCGCTTCATGGAACACCTGAACCCCCGGGGTGCCCGGGTGGTGGCCCTGGAAAAGCCCTCGGAGGTGGAGCGGGGCCAGTGGTACTTCCAGCGTTATGTGCAGCACCTGCCCACCGCCGGCGAGATCACCCTGTTCGACCGTTCCTGGTACAACCGGGCGGGGGTGGAACGGGTCATGGGTTTCTGCAGCGACGAGGAATATCTGGAATTCATGCGCCAGGCCCCGGAATTCGAACGCAACCTGGTACGCAGCGGTGTCCATCTCATCAAGTTCTGGTTCTCCGTGAGCCGGGAGGAACAGCGCCGCCGTTTCAAGGAGCGCGAGGTCCATCCCTTGAAGCAGTGGAAGCTCTCACCCATCGACCTGGCCTCCCTAGACAAGTGGGACGAGTACACCAAGGCCAAGGAGGCCATGTTCTTCTACACCGACACGGCGGAT
>CAZVNY010000130.1:0-5162 GCA_964628785.1 uncultured Thiobacillus sp. | reverse complement strand
GGCTTTCGGCGTTCATGTCGGGGGCGATGCCGCCGGCATAGCGCAGAAGCACCGGCCCCGGAAGGTGGCGGTGCGGCTCGGGCCAGTCCCCGGGGTCGATGCCGTTGGCGAAGGCGCGGAACGCCACGCCGTAGCGCGCGGCGAAGGCCCGCGACATCGCCTCGGAAATCGAGAGCCGCAGGCCCGCGCGCCCGAGCAGCCAGCGCAGATCCGCATCCATCCCGGCGAAGCGCGCGGGGTCGGCGGCCTCGAGCCGCGCCGGCCAGTCGTCCATGATCCAGGTGACGAGCGGCAGGTCGCTTTCCGCGATCAGCGTCATCGCCAGATCGTGCAGATGCGGCAGATCCGCCACCGGGCGGTAGAGCACCGCCTCGGGGGCGAAGTCGGCGATCGCGGCGCGGATCGCGGCCTCCGGCAGGTCCTGCACGACATGCCCGTCGCCCTGCCGCCTGACCAGCGAGAGCCGGCCCGCGCCGGGGCTCGCGAGTTGCAGGATCGCCCCGGCGGGCCAGGCCGAGAGCAGGCCCGCCTTGATCTCGCCGGTGGCCGATCCGCCGCCGGCCGGGGTCATGTCGATGACGAGAAGCCGCGGCAGGCCGGAGGCGGATGCGGGGGCCAGAGCGGGGGCCAGAGCGGGGGCCAGAGCCGGGACCGGTGCGGATTTAGGCGCGGGTGGCGCGGGTGCGGGGGCCGGAGCGGGTTCCGGTGCGGATTTCGACGCCGCCGGCGCTGCCGGTGCCGGTGCCGGTTTCGGTGCCGGTTTCGGTGCCGGGGCAACTTCCGGCGCGGATCCCGGTCCCGGTTTCGCTGCGGGGGGCGTGGGCGCAGGCAGCGCCGTCACGGCGCGCTCCTGCGCGGCGCGGTTGTGCAGGATCCGCGCCGCCGGGAAGCGGCGCGCGAACTCCCCGCGCCAGTCCGCCGGCAGCTCTGCCAGGTCGCGCCGCCCCGAGAGGTTGAGAAGCACCGCGCTTTCGGCCAGCATCGGCTGCGCGAGGGCGCGCATGCGCAGGATTTCGTGCTGTTCCCCGGCGTCCCCGGTCAGCCCCGCGGGATCGCGGGTGAACAGCGTCTCGAGGATGCAGTCATAGGCGAGGCGGCGATCGGTGCCGGCCACGAGGCGGCGCATCCAGGGCTCCCAGAAGCCTTCGAGGAAGCGCCGGAACCCCGGGTCGCCGGCGGCATAGACGGCATTGCCGTTCAGGTGGCGGGCAAAGTCGGGCGAGAGCTTTTCGACCCCGTGATAGCGCGAGCCGAGGATCCAGAGCGGCGCGCGCGTGCGCAGCTCGGCCCCGAGCGCCTCGAGCCAGCCGTCGTCCAGCGGCACGCAGTCGGGCTCGAGCTGCAGGCAGAAGGTGCCGTGGCGCGCGGCCTCGGCCATGGTCAGGAAGAACTGGTTGTTCGGCCCCGACTTGTAGCCCTCGGCGTCGACCGCGGCGCTGTAGTCGCGCTGGTAGCGGTCGCGCGCGCCCTGAAGGTCGAGATACCGGATCTCGAGCCGGTCGAAGTAACGCGCCATGCCGGTTTCCGCGAAGGCGCGCCGAAGGAGTTCTTCCTGCGGGCGGGCATCGGCATTGTTGAACACCGCCATCAGCACCGGACGCGGCGCGTCCCCGGCCAGCGAAGGCCGGTGGCCGGGGCTGGCCCAGAGCCGGAAATTTGCAAGGATCGCCGGCACCTCGGCGGCATTCGCGGGCACCGCCACCACAGCGAGCCCCTCGGGTGCCAGAAGCCGCCCGAGCGGCCAGAGCGCGAACACCCGCTCGTCCTCGAGAAGCGATTGCGGATTGGTGTTGACGATCCGTGTCGCCACCCCGTTCGCGGCGAAATCCTGCGCCACCAGTTCGAACGAGCGGATGTGCAGCGCGTTGCCGTGCACGTCGGGATTGGGGATGTTGTAGGTGTCGCCGGCCTGCTGGTAGTCGTCGAAGAAATAGTTGGGATTGTGCGCGGGCGTCGTCTCCATGCGCAGTGCCACGCCGCCGGCGGCGCGCGCCTCGGGCAGGATCTCGACATAGCGCAGGTCGACGCCGGCGATCGCCAGCAGCGGATGGCCAAGCCAGGCGGCAAAGCGCGTGGCATGGGCGCCGGTGGTGATCTTGGTGCTGTCCGACATGCGGAATTCCGGCGCATCGGTCAGGTCGGGCCAGCCCTGCGCGCGGCCGCGCCGGCTGAACCAGTGCGGCAGCACCTGGTCGAGCGAATGCACGCCGGGCGCGTTGATGCATTCGGGGTGCAGGTCGAAGAAGCTGCCGTGCAGGAAGAAGCTGCGGATCCGGCCCTCGCGCCAGAGCCGGTGGATCGCGTCGTGATGGGTGCGGATCAACTGGTCGTCGAGACAGGCGTAGTAGCGCGGATACCAGCCGATGCGGTCCCAGTGGCGGTAGGCCGCATTCATCCCGAGACTGGCGATCCCGCCCGGCGCCGCCTGGTCGAGCCCGGCAAGATCGACATCGCGCAGCGACGGGCCATTGCCGAGAATCACGCAAATTCCGTTCATGAAGATCCCTGGAAAGCCCCGAAAACCCCGGCGGCGGGCCGCGCCCTCCGCTCTTAGCGAAACCCGCAGGGCGATGCCACCCGTGCCAAGCCCCCGCGGCCCGGCCGGGCATCCGCCATCCCCGTCGCCGCCCCCGCCCCCGCCGTCCCCGTCCCCGTCCCCGGGCCACTCCGCCCTCCGCATCGCGCCCGCCTTCCCTCTCGCGCCCTGCCTCCCCCTTTGCCTCCGAAATACTCCGGGGGGTGAGGCCAGAGGCCGAGGGGGGCAGCGCCCCCTTCCTGCGCCTTTTCCGGGCAGCCTGCGGTTGAACTCCGCGGCGAATGCCCGCATAGGAAGCCACCGGGTCCGGCCCGGGGCCGGTCCGGGTGGCGGGGCAACGGGGCAGGGGTTCTTGACGATCTGCGTGACACCGGCGGCGCTCGGGGGCCGCGTCCTGCTGCAGGGGCTGGTGCTCTCCGATCCGGTGCTGCCGGACGAGCCCGGGCTCTGCCTTCATGCCCGGGGCGGGGTGCGGCGGGCGCCGGAGGGCGCGGGGCTGGAGTTCGCGGCGGGCGCGCAGCTCTCCGCCGACAGCTACATGAACCTCTTCAACCTCGGGACCTGGAGCCGGCATTGCCGGATCCGCGGGCTTGCGCTGCGGCTTTCGGGGCAGGGCCGCTTCGGCCTGACGCTCGCCCGGCTGGCCGCCACCGGATCCGCCCCGGGCCGGCCAATTGCGGAAATCCGGCAGGAGGTCACGCTGACCCCGGAGGGGATCGAGATCGGGCTCGATGCGCTTCTGGATCCGGCATCGCAGACCCCTCCCGAAACGTCGGAAACAGTGTCTGACAAGGCATCCGGAGACATCCAGCCGGATCCGCAGGCCGCGCCGGTCCCGCCCTGTGACGGGGTGATCGTGCTTTCCCTCGCCGCGCGCGAGGACGGCGCCCGGCTTTGCGGCGGCGGCTGGCTGACGCGCTGCCCGGATCCGGCGCCGCTGCGCCTTGCCATCGTCATCACCACCTTCCGCCGCGAAGCCGATCTGGCGCGCGCCGCCGCCCGCATCACCGGCTTTCTCGATGCCGCGGGGCCGGTGCTGGGCGCCCAGGTCAAGCTCGTCGTGATCGACAACGGTGCCAGCAACGGCGAAAGCGTCCGCCTGCCGCCGCATCCCCGGCTCGAGGTTGTCGCGAACCGCAACCTCGGCGGCGCCGGCGGCTTTGCCCGCGGCCTTGCCCGGGCGCAGGATGGCGGCTTCACGCACGCGCTCTTCATGGATGACGACGCCGCCGCCCCGTCCGAGGCGATCCTGCGCACCATCGCCTTCCTGCGGCTGGCGCGCAGTCCGCGCGCGGCGCTCGCCGGCGCGATGATCTCGGCGGCGCGGCCCTGGGCGATGTGGGAGAACGGCGCGGTGTTCTTCCGCGCCTGCCGGCCGATCGCCGTCGGCACCGACCTGCGCGACCCCGCAGCGGTGCTGGCGATGGAGCTGGCGGCTTCCGGTCCGAAGCCTGCGCATTTCTACGGCGGCTTCTGGTTCTTCGCCTTCCCGGTCGCGGCGGCGCGGCATTTCCCCTTCCCGTTCTTCGTGCGCGGCGACGACATCTCGTTCTCGCTGGCGAACCGCTTCGACACCGCGACGCTGAACGGAGTGGTGTCCGTGCAGGAGGATTTCGCGGCCAAGGAAAGCCCGCTCACGCTCTATCTCGACCTGCGCAACCACCTGCACCACCATCTCGTGCACCCGGAACTCGAGCTTGGCGCCCGGGGCAGCGCGAAGGTGGCGCTGTGGTTTCTCGGCCGCTCGCTGGTCCGGATGCATTACGACAGCGCCGAGGCGCAGCTTGCCGCCTGGGAGGACGTGCTGAAGGGGCCGGGGTTCTTTGCCGAAAATGCCGACATGGCGGCGCGGCGCCCCGAAATCGCGGCGCTGGCGCAGAGCGAGGCGTGGCGGGATCTGGAACCCGGGGCGCGCGCCCCCGATCCGGTGCCGCCGGGCCGGCTTTTTGCGCTGGCGATGAAATTCACCCTCAACGGCCATCTGATCCCGTTCCGGCGCCATTTCGGGCGGCAGGTCACGGTGCCGGTCAGCCATCGCGGGCTGATCTGGCCGCTCTGGGGCGCGACACGCGCCGGGTTCCGCGATGCGGAAGGGCGGCGCGGCTATGAGGTGGCGATGTCGCCGCGCCGCTTCTGGCGGATCCTCGCGCGCGCGCTGGTGCTGACCGGGCGCTGGATCGCCGCCTATCCGGCACTCCGCGCCGCGCATCGCGCGGGCTATGAGGATCTGACCGCGCGCGGGTTCTGGGAGCGCCAGTTCGCTGCCGGGGATGCCGGTCCGGCCCCCTCCCCCCTCCCGCCGCCCGCCGCCTGAGCGCATCCCCGGGATCCCGGGGGGCGTTTGAGTCAAATCCCCGGCAAATGATCCCGGGCGGCCACAATTCCGCCCCCGCCCGGTCCCTTGCCCCGGCGAGTGTCGGCTGTCGCCACGCACCCGGGGGGGTGGAACCTGAATGCCGAGACTTGAAAGCGTCGCCCGCATCGCGGGCGCGGCCGACCTTCCGCTGTCGGCGATCACCGACCTGCAACTTGTCACCCTGGGCAGCGGCGCATCTGCCCAGACCCTGCTTTACGCCACCACGCGCTATGACGGCACGATCACCGCCTGGTCGATCGCGGGCGACGG
>CAZVNY010000129.1:0-5178 GCA_964628785.1 uncultured Thiobacillus sp. | reverse complement strand
ATCCGTAGTGAACAAAACCCGCCGCCGGCTGAGCGAACGAGCTGCGGTACCTGGCCCACCTTCGCGGTGCGGCAACGGTCGCTAGCGAACGTCGAACAGGTCTCCGGCCAAGTACTTCAACCCGGTATCGACTGCCACGGTGACGACCGTGCTCTCCGGCCCGAGCTCCATCGCCAGTTGGAGCGCCGCCGCCACGTTCAAGCCGCTCGACACGCCGACGAGGAGGCCTTCCTCGCGCGCTAGCGCCCGGGTCGTACCGCGGCCGAGTTCCTCATCGATAGCGCGCGCCTCGTCGAAGAGCGCGTCGTCCAACAGCGGCGGCACGATGCCGACCGACACGCCCTCGACGCGGTGAGCGCCCGGGCGGCCCTCCGTGAGGATCGGCGACGCCGCCGGTTCGAGCGCCACGACCTTGCAGCGCGGCGCGGAGCGCCTGAGCGCCCTGGCCGCTCCCATGAGCATGCCGGCCGTACCGACGCAGGCGCAGAACGCGTCGACCGCGCCGCCCGTCTGCTCGATCACCTCGTCGCCGAGGCGCTCGTAACCGGCCAGCGCGTCGGGGTTGTGGAACTGGTCGCTCCAGAAGTGGCCTGGCTCGTTCGCGAGTTCACGCGCGCGCTCGATCATGCGCGGCACGAGGTCGGGCGTGACGACCCCGCCACGACTCTGGATCACCTCGAGCTCCGCGCCGAAAGCGCGCATGCTGCGCAGTTTCTCGGTCGCGAAGGCGTCAGAGGAAACGACCTTCAGCTTGTAGCCCTTGCTGGCGCATACGAAGGCCAGGGCGGTTCCCGTGCTGCCACCCGTACACTCCACGACGGTCATGCCGGGTCGCAGTCGCCCGCTCGCCTCGGCGGCCTCGACGATGGCTACGGCCATGCGGTCCTTGTACGAGCCGGTGGGGTTGAACTGCTCGAGCTTGACGAGCACGCGCCCCGCTCCAGCCGGGACCACGCTGCTCAGGGCAACGAGCGGCGTGCGGCCGATGGCCCCGAGCATCCCTTGGCCACGCGCCGCGCGAGCGACCACCGCCGCGGGTGCGTTCATCGAACCGCTCTGCGCGCCGTTCCCGGTCACGTGTGTGACCCCAAGCTCCCGGCCTCGCACCGGTTCTCGCCCCCGGCCCCGTTCACCTGACCGTCCTTACGTCCACGCTGCCAACCCCAACGTCGAGGCGCAAACGCGTCAGCGGGGAACGGCCCGCTACCGCGGCGGGGCTCGTATAAACGTTGCCGCTACGCTCGAACCCGGATCCCACGCGCACGGAGCCGATACCCGTATCGACCTCCAACGTCAGCGCCAAGCCCTCCGGCACCAGCAGCGTGACGCTCCCGACCCCGCCGTCGATCTCGCCCTGGAAGCCGCCAGAACGCGGCAGCGTCAGGGTGAGGCTCCCCACCCCCGAGTCCACATCGAGGCTCGTCAGACGCGCTTCGCTCAGGTCCAGCTCGATGTTGCCTACCCCGCCGTCTATCACCAGCTCGGTCGGTACGTTCCGAGCGAGCGTTAGGTCCCAGAGGCCGCCTCTACCGCCGCCCCAGGAGAACGGCAACCAGCCGCGCTGGCGCGCCCTGATGGTCACCTCGGCGCGGCCGTTGCGGAGCGAGGCCGAGTGCTCGACCCGCTCGCCGGCCGCCTGGCTCACGGTGCCTCTTATCAAGTCGCCGCCTTGCGCAGTGTTCAGGCGCAGCGGGCTGACGCCTACGTCGAGCACGACCCGAGCGCTCGTCGCCCCGCCGACCGCCTCGCGGATGGAGATGGTCTCTGGGCCCTTGCTCCCATAGGCGGCGAGCACGACGACCACCCCGATGGCGATCGACGCGATGAGCAGCCGGTACCGACCGCGCGTGAGCATGTCCGCCCCGATGGCGATGAGCGCAACGGGCCAGTAGGCGAGCAGGTTGCCTAGGAAACGCCAGACAGGGCCGAGGCCCAGACCCAGGTTGCCCGCGAGTATCACGACCCCGACGGCGATCAGGGCAAGCGGCCACCAGTTGCCGCCGCGCGGCGAGGGTCTTCCGGTCTGTTCGGTCACGGCGCGCTCACCCCTTCCGCATCGGCACCCACTGCGTTCCCGACGTGCTGGAGCCACACGTCCAGGGTGCCGCCTAACTCGACGACGTTGGCGAAGCCCCGGTTGCGCAGCGCGCTGGCGACCGCTGCCGCCCGGCCGCCGCCTTGGCAGTGGACGACGAGCTTCCGGCCGCGCGGCAGCTCATGCAGCCGCGCCAGCACGTTGCCGGCCGCGAGCTGCCTGGCGCCGGGAAGGTGCTTGGCGGCGTACTCGCTCGCGGTGCGCACGTCCAGCACATCCGCCCCGGCCAGGGAGTCGCTGCCGGGCCTTAACACGGGCCGCGGCGCGGTCTCGAGACCCTCCAGCGCGGTCACGTAACCCGTGGCCCCGTCGATGCCGACGCGGATCAGCCAGTCGGCCAGCTGTGCGGCGCGCTCGGCGCCGGCGGTCAGGAGGACGATGTCGCGCTTCTCGACGTCCGGATCGATGACCCAGGCGGCGTAGGTGGCGAAGGACGCGCCGCCGGGCACGGTCAGGGCACCCGGAACGGTACCGGAGCGCTGCTCCGCGAGCGTGCGCGCGTCGACCAGGACGATGTCCCTGTTCACCCGACCGCGAAGCTCGTCGGGGGCGAAGCTGCGCAGCCGCCTGCGGTCGCCGAGGATGGGCGGTCCGTCGCGGTTGACGCGCTTCATGCGTCCGAAGTAGGTCGGGGCGTCCGGCTGGCCGTCGAGGAGCGCGGCCGCGAAACCGACCTCGTCGCCACTAGCCAGGTAGTGCGCCCACCAGGCCGTGAGGCGCTCGAAGCCGACCGTGCTGCTCGCCACCGCGCCGAGGGCCTTGCCGCAGGCGCTGCCGGCGCCGTGGCCCGGCCATACCTGCACGTGGTCTGGCAGGCTCAGGAAGCGGTCGCGGAGGCTGGCGAAGAGGCGCCTGGCGCCCTCGAAGCGAGTGCCTTCGCCGCCGGCGACGGCGTCGAGCAGGTCCGGCCTTCCGACGTCCCCTACGAACACGAAGTCGCCGCTGAGGAGGTGGGACGGTAGCGGGGAGCGCGCGCCGTCCGTCACGAGGAACGCGAGGTGCTCCGGCGTGTGGCCGGGCGTGTGCAACGCCTCTAGCGCCACGTTGCCCACCCTTATGACGCTTCCGTGCGACAAACCGCGATGCTCGAAAGCGTAACGCCAGTCCGGGCCGCCTTCGTCCGACAGGTAGAGCCCGGCGCCGGCGGCCGCCGCCAACTCCCTGGCGCCGGAGACGTAATCGGCATGGATATGCGTGTCGGTCACCGCGACGATGCGCATGCCCTCGGCCGCGGCGGTCTCGAGGTAGACGTCGACGTCGCGGCGCGGGTCGACGACGATCGCCTCACCGGTCGCCTGACAGCCGATCAGGTAGCTGCCCTGCGCGAGGTCGTGGTCGTAGAACTGTTGGAAGTACACTCTCGCCCCTCCACGCCGCGGATCGCTCGTGCCAGACGGGTCTACGGCTTTGATCGAGCCCGCTCGCTCTCCAGCGAGGCCGTTCACGAGCGAAGCCGTTCACAGCGAACTCGCTCGCTCGTGAACCCGCGGCTTCAAGGACAGGTTAATGCCTGGCGGTCAGTCACGACGCCGCCGACGCACGGTCACCCCAACACGCGCTCCGGCCGCAGGGCGCCTCCGTATGCGCTGCGTGCATAATGGTGCCATGCCGGGATCACCAGACGCCGATCAGCTTCTGACGCTCTTGGCGGTGGCCGAGGCCGGCAACGAGAGCGCGGCGGCCGAGCTGCTCGGGATCGGCCAGTCTTCCGTCAGCCGCAGGCTCGCGGCGCTCCAGAAGCTCTCGGAGGCTCCCCTGACGCAGCGAACGGTCGGCGGCACACGCCTCACGCCCGCCGGCAACGCCCTTCTCGGCCCGGCGCGCGCGCTCAGGGCGACGCTGCTGGAAGCCGAGTCTCTGCTGGATCCGAACACCGGCAGGCAGGCCACCATGCGCTGCGGCGTCAGCCCGCACCTCATCGGCCGCCTTGGGGGAGCCGCCTCGACCGCCTCGCCGGCCCGGCTGGAGCTGGTCGAAGGGCACTCGGACGCTCTCGTGGGCGCCGTGCGTCGCGGTGAGTTACCGGCCGCCCTCACGCTCAGCGCACCCGCGGGTGGCGAACCGGGTCTGCGGGTGGTGCGCGTGGGCGAGGAGCGCCTCGTGCTCGCGGCGCTGCCCGGCGAGGCCGCCCGCGACACGACCGCGCTAGGGCTCGTCAGGTGGCTCCTACCCGCCGCGCCGAGCGTCGTCGGCGAACGCGCCCGCGCGCTGCTGCGCCGCGCCGGGCTCGCCGCGGTCGAGCAGACGCCCGTCCCCAGCCCTGGCGCCATGCGCGCTGCCGTGCTCGCGGGGGCCGGCGTCGGGGTCGCGCTCCGCTCCGAACTCGCGGCCGAGTCGGCCGCCGGCTGGCTGGCGCTCGCGCCGCTCCCCTTCGGGACGCCAGGCGACGACGCCTTGAGCGTCTGGCTGGTCCTCTCGGACTCGCTCGCCCCCGACCTGATCGAGGGTCTGACGGACTTGGCGACGGAGGCCATGCGTGACTGACGCGTACCTGGGGCTCGACGCGGGGGGCTCTAGCACCCGCTGGCTCATCGTGGATGAGGCCGGCGAGGAGGTGGCGCGCGGCACCGCCGGGCCCATCTCGGCCATCCAGTTGCGCACCGACGAGCGCGAGGTCGCACTTGGCAGGCTCGCCGAACTCCTGACCGAGGCGCGGGAGCGGGCGAACGTACTGCGCGTGGTGGCCGGGGTGACCGGTCTGGAGCCTAGCTCGACGGACGCGCAGGCGCTGACCGCGGCGGCCGCGCATGCGCTGAGGCTGCCGGAGGCCGCGGTGCGGATGATGCCCGACATCCACGTGGCGTACCTGAGCGCCTTCCAGGCCGGAGCGGGGGTGCTCGTGTACGCGGGCACGGGCAGCATCGCGTTCCACCTGAGCGCCGGGGGCGCGAGCACGCGGGCCGGTGGGCACGGCTACCTGATAGACGACGCCGGTGGCGGTTTCTGGATCGGCCGCGAGGCACTGAAACGCGTGCTGCGCCGCGCCGACGAGCAAGGGTCCCCTGTGGGCGGGGCGTTGGCGGCCGGCCTGTACGCGGCGCTCGGCGGCAGCGACTGGGACACGATCCGCCGCGCCGTCTACG
>CAZVNY010000128.1:0-5196 GCA_964628785.1 uncultured Thiobacillus sp. | reverse complement strand
CCCGGCGCAGGATCAGCATGCCGTCGGAGAGGCAGCCCTCGGCAGCGATGTGCCTGCTGCCGGCGGGCATGGATCCCGGGGAAATGCCCCCCACATCGGCATGATGGGCCCGCGCTGCGGTGAAATAGCGCAGGCCATCGCTGCCCAGTACGGGCATGACCACGGTGATGTCCGGCAGATGGGTGCCGCCGGCATAGGGGGAGTTGAGGAGATAGGCATCTCCCGCCTCCATGGCGGGTCCGAAACGTGCCAGGATGGCCCTTACCGCGTCCCCCATGCTGCCCAGGTGTACCGGGATATGGGGGGCGTTGGCGATGAGCCGGCCCTGGTGATCGAACAGGGCGCAGGAGAAGTCCAGGCGCTCCCGGATGTTCACCGAGCGGGCGGTATTCTGCAGCACCCGGCCCATGTCCTCGGCGATGCTCATGAAACGACGGTTGAACAGGGTCAGCCAGGTGGGGTCGGGCCGGCTCGGGTCCGGACGCCGGTGCACGTGCTGCTGGGCGCTGAGCAGCACATCCCCCCGGGAGGTCACTTCCGCCTGCCAGTCCGGCGGCAGGACGATGCTGGAATCCGTTTGCAGCAGCAAGGCCGGTCCCTGGAGGATCTGTCCGGGGCAGAGCGCCTGCACGGCATACAGGACGGTCTGCCGCCAGGCCCCCTGCAGGTACACGGCACGTTCTCCCAGGGGCCGGCCCGGGACAGATGGCAGCTCGGCGTAGGCCACGGCTTCTCCCCCGCCGTGGATGTGTTCCGTCTCCAGGGCCACGCAGATGATCTCCCGCTCCGGGCTGGCAAAGCCGAAACGCTGCCGGTGTTCGGCATGGAAGGCAGCGGCCATGGCCGCGGGATGGTCCAGGGCCACCGGCAGCACGGTATCCGCGCCGCCGTAGCGCAGCAGGGCCCGGTGCAGGACGCCGGGATTTGGGGCGGGCAGGGGTCTGGCGAACGTGCCCAGGGGTTCTTCCACCGCCTCCTGTGTCAGCACCCGCCGTTCCGCCAGGCCGATGCCATAGGCCGAGAGCACCGAGGCGAAGGGTGAGACCAGCACCCGCTCCATGCCCAGACGGGCCGCCACGGCACAGGCATGCTGGCCACCGGCGCCGCCGAAGCTCACCAGCAGGTAGTCCACCGGATTCACGCCCCGGGCCAGGGAGATATGGCGGATGGCATCCGCCATGTTTTCCACGGCAATGTCGAGAAAGCCCTCCGCCAGGCGCTCCGGGCTGTAGTCCAGGCCCAGGCTCCTGTTCACCTCCCGGGCCAGATCGGTAAAGGCCTGTTGCACGGCGGCCCCGTCAAGGGGCTGATCCCCGGCGGGGCCGAACACCGCGGGGAAGAAATCGGCCTGGATGCGGCCCAGGAGCAGGTTGGCATCCGTCACCGCCAGGGGGCCGCCCCGGCGATAACAGCGGGGGCCGGGTTGGCTGCCGGCGGATTCCGGGCCCACCCGCAGGCGGCTACCATCGAAGCCGAGCACGGAACCGCCTCCGGCGGCCACGCTGTGTACCCCCAGCATGGGCAAGCGGATGCGGTGACCCGCCAGACGGGTGTCCAGGCTGCGCTCGAATTCGCCGGCATAGAGGGATACATCCGTGGAGGTGCCGCCCATGTCGAAACCGATGAGCCGCTGGAAACCCGCTGCCCGTCCCACCTTGGCCATGCCCATGAGACCGCCGGCCGGGCCGGAGAGCACGCTGTCCTTGCCCTGGAATGCGGCGGCCGGCACCAGACCGCCGTTGGACTGCATGAATTCCAGCTCCGTGTCCCCAGGCAGCTGTCCGGCCACCTGGGCCACATAACGGGCCACCGGGGGCGACAGGGTGGCATCCAGCACGGCGGTCTCCGCCCTGGGGACGAATTTCACCAGGGGACTGGCCCGATGGGAGAGGGAGACTTGGGTGAAACCCGCCTGCCAGGCCAGTGTCGCGGCCCGCAGCTCGTGTTCCGGATTGCGCCAGCTGTGCAGGAAGGCGATGGCGCAGGCGCGCAAGCCCTGGGCATGGGCCTCGACCAGACCTGCGCGCAGGGCATCTTCATCCAGGACCTGCAGGCGGCTGCCGTCCGCGGCCACGCGCTCCTTGGCCTCCAGTACCCGGGCATGCAGGGCTGCGGGCTTGCGGATGTGCAGGGCAAAGATGTCGGGGCGGGCCTGATCGCCGATCTCCAGGGCATCGGCAAAGCCGGCGGTGACCACCAGCAGGGTGGGCTCGCCACTGTGGGTGAGCAGGGCGTTGGTGCCCACGGTGGTGCCCATCTTGATCTGGGCAACATGGCCCGGCGGGATGGGGGCATGCGAAGACAGCCCCAGCATGCGACGCATGCCTTCCAGGGCAGCGTCTGCATAGTGTTCCGGGTCTTCCGAGAGCAGCTTGAGCCGGCGCAGCCGGCCTGCCGGATCCCGGGCCACCACGTCGGTAAAGGTGCCTCCCCGGTCGATCCAGAAGGCCCAGGTCAAGGTGCTGCCCCGGGGGTGCTCAGAGCCCGGACTCCTCCAGCATTTCCCGGGCATCCCGGGTCAGCTCTTCCAGCTGGGACGCGTCCAGCATCAGGTAGGCCAGGGTGGCTGCCCCCATCTTGTGCCATTCCGCGTCGCTGCTCAGGCGGGAATGGCTGCTCTCGATGTGGTCGGCCAGGTGCATGACGGCAATGAGGTTGAGGGCTTCCGGCGCCAGGCTGGAAGCGTAAACGTCCAGGTCGTGGTGCCGCGCAATGGCATGCCGCATGTGTTCCGGCAACTGCCAGCTGGCCGCCAGCAGGCTGCCCACGATGGCATGGTTGCTGCCGTGGCGTGCGTCCTCCACATCGGTGAAGGCGCGTGCGTATTCCCGATTCGCCGCCTTGAGGGTCTCCTTGTAGTCCTCGAAGCGGCGCACCATCAAGGGGATGCCGGCATCGTGGAACAGGCCGAAGAGGTGGGCCTCATCCCTGGGCACACCCCCCAGCTGCCTGGCCAGATAGGCGGCCACCATGGCCCCCCGGGCGGCATTGTCCCAGAAGCGCTCCAGGCCTTGGGCGGCGACGCTGTTGCGCAGGGACAGACTGGTCACCAGGGAGGCCACGTTTTTCAGGCCCAGCATGGACACGGCGCGCTGGATGTCCGTCACCTTCTGGCGCAGGCCGTAGAGGGGGGAGTTGATGGTCTTGATCATGGCCGCCGTGAGACCCACGTCGGCGGCGATGATCCCGGCGATGCGTGCCAGGTCCGGGTCGCTGCCCTGCTGCTCGGCCACGATTGCCGCCACTGCGGCCGGCCGGGGCGGGATGGCGATGCCGGCAATGAGTTTTTCCGCCTCGACCTGGCTCAATGACGACACTTGGCGCTCCCTTCGCGTACAGGTTTCCGCGGCTATCAGATGCCCCGCAACAACTCGTTGATGCCCACCTTGCTGAGGGTCTTCTCGTCCACTTTCTTGACGATGACGGCGCAGTAGAGGCTGTACTTGCCGTCCTTGGAGGGCAGATTGCCACTCACCACCACGGACCCGGCGGGCACGCGCCCATAGTTGATCTCTCCGGTCTCCCGGTCGTAGATGCGGGTGGACTGGCCGATGTACACCCCCATGGAGATGACGCTGTTGTCTTCCACCACCACGCCTTCCACCACCTCGGAGCGGGCACCGATGAAGCAGTTGTCGCCGATGATGGTGGGGCCGGCCTGTACCGGTTCCAGCACGCCGCCGATGCCCACACCCCCCGACAGGTGCACGTTCTTGCCGATCTGCGCGCAGGAGCCCACGGTGGCCCAGGTGTCCACCATGGTGCCTTCATCCACGTAGGCGCCGATGTTCACGTAGGAGGGCATGAGCACCACGCTCCTGGCAATGTAGGACCCCTTGCGGGCGGTGGCGGGGGGCACCACGCGGAAGCCGCTTTCGCGGAAGTCCTTGGAGTTGAAGTCGGCAAACTTGCTCGGCACCTTGTCCCAGTAGTTGGTGTAGCCACCCTTGACGAAGCTGTTGTCCTCCAGACGGAAGGACAGCAGCACCGCCTTCTTGACCCACTGGTGGGTGACCCAGTTCTGGCCCTCGGCGCGTTCCGCCACCCGCAGCTGGCCCATGTCCAGCAGATCGATCACCGCCATGACCGCGTCCTTGACCCGGGGCTCCACATTGCGGGGGGTGATGTCGGCACGTCGTTCGAAGGCTTCCTCGATGATGGCTTGCAGGTCGTTCATTTCTTTTCCTTCAATGGGTTGCAACTGTTGGTTAAAGTCAGGAGTTGGCTGATTTGATGAATGCGGCGATGCGCTGCGCGGCCTCCACGCACAGCTCCGGGGCGTCCACCAGGGCAATGCGTACCCAGCCCTGGCCCGGATTCACCCCCTTGGCCTCCCGGCCAGGAAGGTGCCGGGCAGCACGGTCACGTGTTGCTCGGCATAGAGCGCCCGGGTGAAGGCGGCATCGTCGCCCCCCGGTACCCTGGCCCAGATGTAGAAGCCGGCGTCCGGTGCCTCGAAGGCCAGCACGTCCTTGAGGATGGGCACCACGGCGGCGAATTTCTCCCGGTACTGGCGGCGGTTGTCCTGCACATGGGCCTCATCCTGCCAGGCAGCCAGGGAAGCCGCCTGCACCGCCGGATTCATGGCGCTGCCGTGGTAGGTGCGGTAGAGGAGGAACTGGCGGATGATGTCCGCGTCCCCGGCCACGAAGCCGGAACGCAGGCCGGGCACGTTGGAACGCTTGGACAGGCTGTTGAACACCACCAGATTGCGCAGGTCCCGGCCCAGGTACTGGGCGGCGGTCAGGGCCCCCAGCGGGGGCTCTTCCTCGTCGAAATAGATCTCCGAATAGCACTCGTCGGCGGCGATGACGAAACCATGCCGATCCGCCAGCTCGAAGACCGTCTTCCATTCGTCCAGCCCCAAGACCTTGCCCGTGGGATTGCCCGGGGAGCATACGTAGGCCAGCTGCACCGTCTCCCACATGTCCTCCGGAATGATGGAGAAATCCAGGCGGAAGCCGTTTTCCGGCAGGGTGTTGAGGAAGAAGGGCTTGGCCCCTCCCAGCAGGGCTGCACCTTCATAGATCTGGTAGAAGGGGTTGGGGGAGAGCACCCGCTTGACGTGTTTGGTCTGGTCGATGACCGCCTGGGCGAAGGCGAACAGGGCCTCCCGGCTGCCGTTCACCGGCAACACCTGGGTGTCCGCATCCAGTTCCACGTCGAAGCGCCGCCCACACCAGCCGGCGATGGCCT
>CAZVNY010000127.1:0-5199 GCA_964628785.1 uncultured Thiobacillus sp. | reverse complement strand
CCGGAGATGGTCTGGCAGGACACGGCCGGCACCAATCTATCCGGAACGACAGACACAGCCCAGGAACCGGTGCAGCCGCTGCCCCCCATCGGCAGCCGGCGCCCGGCGGAAAGCCCGGAGGCCGCCTTCGGGACCCTGCTGCACGCCTGGCTGGAGCAGCACAGCAACGGCCTGACGGATGCGGCCATTGCCGTTCTGCTGGACATGGACGAGGCCCAGGCCGCCCGGGTGGCCGCCATGGGGCAGCTGATACTCGGTCTGCCCGAACTGGCCCCGGCCTTCGACCCGGCGCAGTATCTACGTGCCCACAACGAAATGGAGTTCCTGGACAGCCAGGGCCGCCTGTCCCGCATGGACCGGCTGGTGGAATTCGCCGAAGAGGTCTGGGTGCTGGATTACAAGAGCGGCGGCCTGCAGGAATCCGACCCCGGCCGCCGGGCCCAGCCTCACCTGGAACAGATCACCGCCTACCACCAGGCCGCCCAGGCCCTCTACCCCCACAAACGTATCCGCAGTGCCCTGGTGTTCGCCGACGGTGTGGTGCACTGGCTTTGATGTCGGGGGCTTGCTCCAGGTCGTTACGCGGAACCCCGCGTCATGGCGTTGCGATGCAGGGGAAGGAAGGCACGCTGAAGGGCTGGGGATCGCGGTGACGACACAAGCATGTCATTGCGAGGAGCCGCAGGCGACGTGGCAATCCAGGACGCATCAAAACTCTGGAGAAATGGACAAAAAGGCCCCACCGGGATGACGGATGAATCCCTGTCTCCTTAGAATGCCGTTATTCATCCAACACCCTGCCGGCTACCCATCATGCCCGTCAATCTGCCTCCTCCCGATCCTGCCACCTTGTTGCCCGTACCCGGCATCGAGCTGGGCATTGCCTCTGCCGGCATCAAGAAACCGGGGCGCAAGGATGTATTGGTCATGTCCATCGTCCCGGATGCGGAAGTGGTGGGAGTATTCACCCAGAACCGTTTTTGCGCCGCGCCGGTGACGGTGTGCCAGGAACACCTGATGGGGGACGGCCAGATCCGCGCCCTGGTGGTGAACACCGGTAACGCCAATGCAGGTACGGGGCAGGAGGGACTGGAGCGGGCACGCCAGACCTGTGCCACCCTGGCCCGGCACATGGATATCCAGCCCCGGCAGGTGCTGCCCTTTTCCACCGGCGTCATCCTGGAACCCCTGCCGGTGGACAAGATCGAGGCGGCCCTGCCCGCCGCCCTGGCGGATCTCAAGCCTGCCAACTGGGCCGAGGCCGCCCAGGCCATCATGACCACGGACATCGTGCCCAAGGCCGCCAGCCGCAAGGTGGCCCTGGATGGCACGGACTTCGCGGTCACCGGCATCGCCAAGGGTTCCGGCATGATCCACCCCAACATGGCCACCATGCTGTCCTTCGTGGCCACCGACGCGCCGGTGTCCTGCGAGGCCCTGGAGGCGATCCTGCGCCACGCGGTGAATCGCTCCTTCAATTGCGTCACCGTGGATGGCGATACCTCCACCAATGACGCCTGCATCCTGGTCGCCACGGGCGCGACGGAGGCAACGGTGATCATGGATGACGGCGACCCCCGCTTCCCGACCCTGCGCGACGCCGTCACCGAACTCATGGTGCAGCTGGCCCAGGCCATCGTGCGGGACGGCGAGGGCGCCACCAAATTCATGGAGATACGCGTGGAAGGCGGCCGCGACGAAGCGGAGTGCAAGCAGGTGGCCTACGCCATCGCCCGCTCTCCCCTGGTGAAGACCGCCTTCTTCGCCTCGGACCCCAACCTGGGCCGCATCCTGGCCGCCGTGGGCTATGCCGGTATCACCGACCTGGACGTGGAGCGCATCCGCCTGTGGCTGGGCAATGTCCTGGTGGCGGAGAACGGTGGCCGCGCCCCGGCCTATCAGGAAGCCGAAGGCGCCCGGGTCATGGCCGAGCCCGAGATCAACGTGCGCGTGGACCTGGCCCGGGGTAACGCCGTGGCCACGGTCTGGACCTGCGATTTCTCCTATGACTACGTGAAGATCAATGCGGAATACCGCACCTGAGCGCCAGGCAACTACAGCCCCGAACCGCGACCGCCAGACCCCCATGCAGGACAAAGCGCCCACAAACCCGCTCTCCCCCGAACTGGCCCTGCTCATTGCCCGGGGCAATGACCTGCTGGCACGCCTGGATGCCTGGCTGCCGCCGGCCCCGCCAGCGGTAGACTGGCAGACCACCCTGGCCTGTCGCTGGCGGGTGCAGATGGGCCAGGGCCGGCTCATGCCGGTGAGCCAGCTCAATTGCCCTCCCTGGCAGGCCCTGACCTGCATCGATGCGCAGAAGGCCGCCCTGGAGCGCAATATCCGCCAATTCCTCAAGGGCCTGCCGGCCAACAACGTACTGCTCACCGGCAGCCGGGGCTGCGGCAAGTCTTCCCTCATCAAGGCCCTGCTGCCCCGTTTTGCCAAGCAAAAGCTGCGTCTGCTGGAGGTGGACCGGGAAGACCTCGTCCACCTGCCGGAAATCAGCGATCGGCTCGCGCATCAGCCCTGGCGTTTCCTTCTGTTCACCGACGATCTGTCCTTCGAGCCGGGGGACGCGGCCTACAAGCCCCTGAAGGCCGCCCTGGATGGTTCCGTGGCGGGCCTGCCGGAGAACGTCCTCATCGCCGCCACCTCCAACCGGCGACATCTCATGCCGGAATTCATGGCGGAGAACACCGCCGCCCGCTACGACGAGCAGGGGGAGCTGCGACCGGCGGAGAGCACGGAAGAGAAAGTCAGCCTGTCGGATCGCTTCGGCCTGACCCTGACCTTCTGGCCCTTCAGCCAGGACGACTATCTGGCCATCGTGCACGGCTGGGTCGAGGCCCTGGGTGGCAAGGCCGACACGGCCATGGACAGCGAGGCCCTGCAATGGGCCATACAGCGGGGTGGCCGTTCCGGCCGCGTGGCCCAGCAGTTTGCCCGGGACTGGGTGGGCCGCCAGGGTCTGCGTCGCAAACGCTGAGCACGACAAAAATGACAGGGAGCACACATGTCCTTAGCCATCGTCCACAGCCGTGCCCTGGCCGGCATGGAGGCACCGGAAGTCGTCGTTGAGACGCATCTGGCCAACGGTCTGCCCACCTTCACCCTGGTGGGCCTGCCCGAGGCGGAGGTGAAGGAGGCCCGGGACCGGGTGCGGGCCGCCCTGTTGCAATCCGGTTTCGAATTTCCCCAGCGCCGCATCACGGTAAACCTGGCGCCAGCGGACCTGCCCAAGGAATCGGGACGTTTCGACCTGCCCATGGCCTTGGGGGTGCTGGCCGCCTCGGGGCAATTGCCCGCCCAGGCCCTGGAGGGCTACGAGTTCGCCGGGGAGCTGGCCCTCACCGGCGGCCTGCGTCCGGTGCGTGGTGCCCTGGCCATGATGCTCTCCGCCGTGCGCGACGGCCGTGCCTTCATCCTGCCCGCGGAAAATGCCCAGGAGGCGGCCCAGGTGCGGGACGCCCGGGTCTACGGCGCGCACAGCCTGCTTGAGGTGTGTGCCCATCTGCTGCAACGCGAGCTCCTTGCACAGACTGTTCCACGTGAAACGGGCACGTTTCCGGACTACCCGGATCTGGCCGACGTGAAGGGCCAGCAGACGGCCCGTCGGGCCCTGGAGGTGGCTGCCGCCGGAGGTCATTCCCTGCTCATGAGCGGGCCGCCGGGTACGGGCAAGTCCATGCTGGCGCAGCGTCTGCCCGGCATCCTGCCGCCCATGACCCAGACGGAGGCCCTGGAGTCCGCCGCCGTGCTCTCCCTGAGCAACGCCTTCCGGCCCGAGGCCTGGGGCCGGCGGCCTTTCCGGGCACCGCATCACACCGCGTCCGGCGTGGCCCTGGTGGGAGGCGGCAACCCTCCCCGCCCCGGAGAGGTGAGCCAGGCCACCCATGGCGTGCTGTTCCTCGACGAATTGCCGGAATTCGAGCGCAAGGCCCTGGAAGTGCTGCGCGAGCCCCTGGAAAACGGGCGCATCACCATCTCCCGGGCGTCACGGCAGTCGGACTTTCCTGCCCGCTTCCAACTGGTGGCCGCCATGAACCCCTGTCCCTGCGGTTATCTCGGGCATGCCTCGGGACGCTGCCGCTGCAGCCCGGAACAGGTGGCCCGTTATCGCAGGCGCCTGTCCGGCCCCCTGCTGGACCGTATCGACCTGCACATCGAGGTACCGGCCCTGCCCGAGGCGGAACTGAGCCAGGCCGGGCAGGGTGAGGACTCCACCCGCGTGCGGGACCGAGTGGTCCAGGCCCGGGCCTTGCAGATCCAGCGCCAGGGCAAGCCCAATGCCCACTTGACGGGGCGGGAGATCGAGCGCCACTGTGTGGCCCAGGAGGCCGCCATGCAATTGCTGAAACAGGCCATCACCCACCTCAACCTGTCGGCCCGGGGCTATCACCGCATCCTGCGGGTGGCGCGCAGCATCGCGGACCTGGCAGGGGCCGAGATCCTGTCCCCCGAGCATGTGGCGGAGGCGGTGCAGTACCGACGCCTGGCCGCAGTGGGGCCGGTGTGACCCCCACGGCCATGGACCCCCTGCGGGGCTGGCGGGAGGAGAAGCGCTCGGCCTGGCTTTATCGCATCGTCTCGGATGCGGAATCCGCCACCCCCCGTCAGGTCCTGTTCCTGGAACTGGCCCAGGCGGCTGAACGTCAGGCCCGGATCTGGGAGGATGTCCTGTACCGCTCTGGCCAGCCCGCGCCGGAGGTCTATCGCCCCGATCTGCGCACCCGTCTGGTGGGCCGCCTCGTGCACCTGCTCGGGGTGGGCCCCATGAAGGCCATCCTGGCCGCGATGAAGGTGCGCGGCATGAGCCTGTACAACCCCTCCCCCCAGCACGGCATCCCCACCCGGCTGGAGGAGATCGATGCGGGCCAGGGTCGCAAGCCGGGGAGCAATACCCTGCGCGCCGCCGTCTTCGGGGTGAACGATGGCCTGGTCTCCAATACCAGCCTGATCCTGGGGGTGGCCGGGGCCGGCGCACAAACCGGTGTGGTGTTGCTCTCCGGGCTGGCAGGCCTGTTGGCCGGGGCCTTTTCCATGGCGGCGGGGGAATATGTCTCCGTGCGTTCGCAACGGGAATTCCATGAATATCAGATGGCCCTGGAACGTCAGGAGCTGGAGCAATATCCCCAGGAAGAGGCGGCGGAGCTGGCCCTCATCTATGGAGCCAAGGGCCTGGATACAGCTCGGGCA
>CAZVNY010000126.1:0-5237 GCA_964628785.1 uncultured Thiobacillus sp. | reverse complement strand
CCACCAGGTCGAAGCTGGTATCGGCGAAGGGCAGGGCCCGGGCATCGGCTACGGCATAGGTGGTGGCCGTGGCGTCCTGCTGCCGGGCATGGCGCAGCCAGGCCGGGTCGAGGTCCACGCCGGTGATGGGGCCCTGCAGGTGTTGCCCCAGGGCCCGGGTGAAGTGACCGGTGCCACAGCCCACGTCCAGCAGGGATTCTCCCGGGCGGGGTTCCAGGGCCTCGAGCAGCAGCTCCAGTTCCCGCTGGGCGATCCAGTGGCCCCGGGGGGTTGCGTACCAGCGCTCGTAGGCTTCGGCCTCCATGCTCCGGGGCCCCCGGATTTACTGACCGGTGCTGCCGAAGCCACCTTCACCCCGCCGGCTTTGTGCGAATTCCTCCACCACCCGGAATGTGGCCTGGACCACCGGTACGATGACCATCTGGGCGATGCGCTCGAAGGGCTGCACGGTGAAGGCCTCCTGGCCCCGGTTCCACAGGGACACCATGAGCTGGCCCTGGTAGTCGGAGTCGATGAGCCCCACCAGGTTGCCCAGCACCACGCCATGCCTGTGCCCCAGGCCGGAGCGGGGCAGGAGCATGGCGGCGTAGCCCGCATCCTGCAGGTGCAGGGCCAGGCCGGTGGGGATGAGCCGGGTCTCCCCCGGGTTCAGGGTCAGGGGGGCGTCCAGACAGGCACGCAGGTCCAGGCCGGCGCTGCCCGGGGTGGCGTAGTGGGGCAGTTGTGCACGGATACGTTCGTCCAGGATCTTCAGGTCGATTTGCATGGGCGGCTCTCTTGCTGGGGGTTATTGGTAGCGGCTGTTGTACAGCCTGGCGATGTGGGCCACCAGACGCCGGGCCTGGGTGAGCTTGTCCGCCTCTTCCAGGACGTGCCGGCCATCCTCGTCCAGCAGGTAGAGCTGGGCCTTGTCACTGCCCATGGCCTCGCGCACGTCGTTGGCGACGATGAGGGGCAGGTGTTTGCGCCGGCGTTTCAGCTCGGCGTATTCCTCCAGGTTCTCGCTCTCGGCGGCAAAGCCCACGCAGAAAGGGGGATTGCCGCGACTGGCCACGTTGGCCAGGATGTCCGGGTTGGGGGCCAGCTCCAGGGTCAGGATGTGGGCATCCTTCTTGATCTTCTGCTCGCTGGGGTTGAGCACGTAATAGTCCGCCACCGCCGCCACGGCGATGAAGATATCGGCGCCGTCGATGACGGATTCCACTGCCGCCTGCATCTGGGCCGCGCTCAGCACGGGGATGACGCGGGCCCCCACGGGGGGGTGCAGACAGGTCTGGCCGGAGACCAGGGTGACTTCGGCACCGGCCTCCAGGGTGGCCCGGGCCACGGCATAGCCCATCTTGCCGGAGCTGGAATTGCTGATGCCCCGTACTGCATCGATGGCCTCGAAGGTGGGGCCGGCGGTGATGACCACCTGCAAGCCGGCAAGGCGCTTGGGCTGAAAGCGGGCCTCCAGGGCCTGCAACAGAATTTCTGGCTCCAGCATGCGCCCGAAGCCCGTCTCACCACAGGCCTGCTCGCCGCAATCGGGACCCAGCAGGGTGACGCCATCCTCCCTGAGCAGGGCCGCATTGCGCTGGGTGGCCGGGGCCTCCCACATCTGCCGGTTCATGGCCGGGGCCACCAGCAGGGGGCAATCCCGGGCCAGGCACAGGGTGGAGAGCAGATCGTCGGCCCGACCCAGGGCCAGCCTAGCGAGGAAATCGGCGGAGGCCGGGGCCACCAGGATGGCGTCGGCGCCCCGGCTGAGATCGATGTGGGCCATGCCGTTGTCGATGCGTTCGTCCCACAGGTCGCTGAATACCGGATGACCGGTGAGGGACTGGAAGGTGGCGGGGCCGACGAAGTGGTGGGCCGCCGCAGTCATCACCACCTGCACGTCCAGACCGGCCTTCACGGCCAGGCGGGCCAGTTCCGCCGCCTTGTAGGCGGCTACGCCGCCGGTGATGCCCAGGATGATGCGCTTGAGTTTGATCTCCACGAAGGCTTCCCCGATTTTGAATACGGACATTCTAGAGCAGCCTCGTTGTGCCGAAATCCCGCCCCATGCGCGCACAGGAAACCGCCGGCGATTGGGATTGCCCGCATAATTACAGGCCATGCCCATGACGCCTGAATTCCTGAGTACCCTGCAGGCCGCCGTGCCTGGGCGGGTGCTGAGCGATGCCGAGGCCTGTCGGCCCTACGCGTGTGACGGCCTGTCCGCCTACCGGCAGACGCCCGAGGCGGTGGCCCTGCCGCAGACGGTGGAAGAGGTGCAGGCCGTCCTGGAGCTGTGCAGCCGCCACGCCGTCGCCGTGGTGGCCCGGGGGGCGGGCACGGGCCTGTCCGGCGGCGCCCTGCCGGTGCAGGGCGGCCTGCTGCTTTCCATGGCCAAGTTCAACCGCATCCTGGAGATCGATGTGGCCAACCGTTGCGCCCGGGTGCAGCCCGGGGTGCGCAACCTGGCCATCTCCGAGGCCGTGGCCCCCCATGGCCTGTATTACGCCCCGGACCCTTCGTCCCAGATCGCCTGTTCCATCGGCGGCAACGTGGCGGAGAACGCCGGTGGCGTGCACTGCCTGAAGTACGGCCTCACGGTGCACAACCTGTTGTCCGTGACCGTGCTGACCATCACCGGTGAACGCCTCGTCCTGGGCAGCCAGGCCCTGGATGCCCCTGGCCTGGATCTGCTGGCCCTGTTCACGGGCTCCGAAGGCCTGCTGGGCATCATCGTGGAGGTGACGGTGAAGCTGTTGCCCCGGCCAGAGCGGGCCCAGGTGCTGCTGGCGGCCTTTGCCGATGTGGTGCGGGCGGGGGAGGCGGTGGCCGGCATCATTGCCGCAGGCATCATCCCGGCGGGTCTGGAGATGATGGACAACCCGGCCATCCGGGCCGCCGAGGCCTTCGTGCATGCCGGTTATCCCCAGGATGCCGCCGCCATCCTGCTGTGCGAGCTGGACGGCAGCAATGCCGAGGTCTCCGAGGAGGTGCTGCGCGTGCGCCAATTGCTGTTGCAGGCCGGTGCCAGCGAGGTGCGCACGGCCCAGGACGAGGCCCAGCGCATGAGGTTCTGGGCCGGGCGCAAGAATGCCTTTCCCGCCGTGGGACGCCTCTCCCCGGACTATTACTGCATGGACGGCACCATCCCGCGCCAGCATCTGGCCCGGGTGCTGGCGGAGATTGCCCGCATGTCGGAGGCGTACGGCCTCAGGGTGGCCAATGTGTTCCATGCCGGCGACGGCAACCTGCATCCCCTCATCCTCTACGACGCCAACCGCCCGGGCGAGCTGGAAAAGACCGAGGAATTCGGGCGCCGCATCCTGGAGCTGTGTGTGGCCGTGGGGGGGACGGTGACCGGCGAGCACGGCGTGGGCGTGGAAAAACTGGACGCCATGTGCAGCCAGTACGCCGCCCCGGAGCTCAGGCAGTTCATGGCGGTGAAGGCGGCCTTCGACCCGGATGGCCTGCTCAACCCGGGCAAGGCCATTCCCACCCTGCACCGCTGCGCCGAATTCGGGCGCATGCATGTACACGCCGGCCAGTTGCCTTTTCCCGAACTGCCCCGCTTCTGACGGCCCCAGGCATGCGCGTACAGGACATCAGCGCCCAACTCCAGGACCGGGTCCTGGCCGCCCTGGCCGCGAAAACCCCCCTGGCCATCCGTGCCGGCGGCAGCAAGGCCTTCTACGGCCGCCGGGTGACGGGCGACCCCCTGGAGGTCTGTGGGCATCGCGGCATCGTGCATTACGCCCCCACGGAACTGGTGATCACCGCCCGTTGCGGCACCCCCCTGGCGGAACTGGAGGCCGTGCTGGCGGCCCAGGGCCAGATGCTGCCCTTCGAGCCCCCCCATTTCAGTTTCCCTCCCGGGCAGGCGGGGGATGAGAACGGGGCGGGCTCAGCGGCCCAGGCCACCCTGGGGGGCATGCTGGCGGCGGGCCTGTCCGGTCCCCGCCGACCCTGGGCCGGGGCCGTGCGGGATGCCCTGCTGGGGGTGAAGCTGCTCACCGGCAGGGGCGAGATCCTCACCTTCGGCGGTCAGGTGATGAAGAACGTGGCCGGTTACGACATCGCCCGCCTCACGGCCGGCAGCCTGGGCTGTCTGGGGATGATCCTGGAGGCCTCGCTGTAGGTCCTGCCCCGACCTGCCAGGGAAGTCACCCTGGTGCAGGAGGCCGATGCGCATACCGCCCTGGACCGGCTCACCGCCTGGCAGGGCCGGCCCTGGCCCCTGTCCGCCAGCCTGCATGACGGACGACGGCTGTGGCTGCGGCTCTCCGGCGCCCAGGCCGGGGTGCAGGCCGCCCTGGAGGCCCTGGGAGGGGAGGTCGTGGAGGAGACGGACCTCTGGACCCGGGTACGGGAGCAGAACCTGGACTTCTTCCGTGGGGATGCGCCCCTCTGGCGTCTGGCCCTGCCCCCGGCCAGCCCCATGCCGGATCTGCCCGGGGCCTGGCTCACGGAATGGGGTGGCGCCCAGCGCTGGCTGTACAGCGATGCCCCCGCCGCCCGCATCCGTGCCGTGGCTGCCACTGCAGGGGGGCATGCCACCCTGTTCCGGGGCCATGCCGGCCGGGAGGAAGTGTTCCAGCCCCTGCCCCCGGCCCTCATGGCCCTGCACCAGCGGCTCAAGGCCGCCTTCGATCCGGCAGGCATCCTCAATCCCGGCGCGCTCTACGCGGAGCTCTGATGCAGACCCATCTGAGTCCGGACCTGCTGCACACCCCGGAGGGGCGGGAGGCAGAAGCCATCCTGCGCAGCTGCGTGCATTGCGGCTTCTGCAACGCCACCTGTCCCACCTACCAGCTCCTGGGAGATGAAAGCGATGGCCCCCGGGGGCGCATCTACCTGATGAAGCAGATGCTGGAAGGCCAGCCGGTGACGGCACGCACCCGCCAGCATCTGGATCGCTGTCTGAACTGCCTGAACTGCGAGACCACCTGCCCCTCCGGCGTGCAGTACGGCCGGCTGCTGGATATAGGCCGGGTCATGGCGGAGCAGCGAGCCCCCCGGCCGTGGAAGGAGCAGGTCCTGCGTCAGGCCCTGCGCCGGGGTCTCACCCGACCCGTCCTGTTCAAGCCTGCCCTGCGGCTGGGGCAGGGGCTGCGGGACTGGCTGCCCCGTGGCATGCGCAGGCACGTGCCGCCTGCCGTGCAGGCCGGACCCCGGCCCCGGGCTGAGCATGCGCGCAGCATGTTGATCCTGGAGGGCTGTGTGCAGCCGTCGCCGTACTTCCTCGCGGTTGATCCCATCGG
>CAZVNY010000125.1:0-5245 GCA_964628785.1 uncultured Thiobacillus sp. | reverse complement strand
TTCGAAGGCAACCTCGCGGTGCTCACGCTCTCCCTCGCACCGCTCCACGAATTGCTCGCCCGCTATCACATCGACTGGGACGTGGATCTGTCGGCGTATCCCATCGTGGAACTACCGGCGCAGGACACGCAGCCGCTGCAACCGCTGGCCGCGGCGGCCCGCTCTTCCGCCGCGCGTTCAATCACGCCGCTCGACGAGCCGGAGCCCCCCATCGCGCCATTCCGGGCATTCAGGTGCGACGGCGAGGCCACTGCCTCACTGGTGAGATCCGAGGTGAGCCTCACGCCGAACAACTCGCTGAGACTCATCATCGCCGACCACCGCGACGATCCGTCCTTCCCGCCGGGCTATGTCAAGCGCGCGCTCACCGGATCCATGACACTCGACGGCAAGGTGGGCGTCGAGCTGAAGGCGAATATTTCGGCCAGCGGCGAATGCCTGGCGCAGGCGCAGATCCCGGTGCGAATCGGGGGGCTCGTTTCACTCATCATCACGCCCGCGATTCGCGTTGGCGTGGGCGTGTCGCTCGACGGTACGCTGTCGGTGGCCACGGGCGAGATTTCCGCGACGGGCAAAGTAGGCACGGCGCAGAACCTCGGCTGGGAGTGCGGCCCCAACGGGGTTTGCCAGGGCCTTGACGACATTTCCGCGATCAACGAGTTCAAGTTCACGCTGCTGGCCCCCTCGATACATGACATGCATGTCACGGCCGGCGCGCATGCCTTCGTGCTGCTGGGTTTCGATTTCGTGTTCCTCGAGACAAGTACGGCGCAGATCGTCGAGGCGCGCCTCGGGCCCATGCAATCCATTGACCTGCGCCGGATCCAGGACCAGGCGGAGAACGAGAGCGCCGCCGCGAGCTACGATCTCATGATCAAAGGCAGCGTCAAGCCGGGCCGGGCGCTGGCCGAGGCGATCAAGAAGTCGATCGACAGCGACACCGTGTCGGTCAGGTTCAAGGGGGAGTTCGAGCTGCCGCCGAAGTACGAATCGCCGCGCGGCACGCTCGAAGTGAGCCGCACGCGGGTACCGCTCGGCGAAGGGGTCGATTTCACCGTGCGGCTCGATGCAGGCACCACGAACTATGCGGTAGTGGGCTACAACGTCGACAGCATCCACCTCTGGCGCAAGAAGCCACGCGAGGAGGAATTCGAGTTCTGGCAGAGGATTCCCGTCTCCGCCTCCAACCAGGACACGTTCACCCATCATTGGGAGCCCGGTCCCGAAGACGCCGGCAAGAGCCAGTTCGCGGCCTTCGTCTCGACAGTCATTCCGGTGGAGCCTTATCTCGAGATTGCGGCCAATTCGACCAGGGACGTCGAAGTGGGCTGCTTCACGGGCAATGGAGTGAGCGGTGGCGCAGCGACGAACAGCGAAGCGATGGCTGGCGCTGCCCTCGGCGAGTCGCCGCAGGCGACCCTCAGCTGCGCGAACACCTGGACCGGCGACGCCTTTTCGATCGCCGACGGCGTGATGAGCTTCGAGTCGTCCCTGACATGGACCCGCGATGAGACATTTCGCGACGAGAACTTTCCCCTGCTCGTGCGTTACCGCGCCACGGGCACGACCACTATCAACCACATCCTCTGGAACGGGATGGGCTGTACCGTCGAACCGACCCAGCACACCTTCTCCGCCAACTCGACCGACCCCACCGAACTGAACTCGCTGTACGTGAACTTCGGGGTCACACCCGCCACCTACAACATCGAAGCGGTGAAGTCGGTCATGGCCACGATCACCTGCCCCGGCAGTCCGCCGTTGGAGTCGCCGTTGCATATCACGGCTGTTTCCGACGGCGGCGTGGTGACCGAGGAGGGCATCAGGATTCACAACAGCTGGGTGACGCCGTCGGGACGCGGGTCATACTCATTCACGAGGCAGTAGGGGATCATCGCTGCCGCCACGCGGAAGGCGGCAGCGCACATCGCTTAGCCTTCGCCCATGGCGAAGCCGCTGCTGGAGCAACGCCCACCGCTACGCGCGCCAGGAAGCACCAGCACGACGTCGAACACGGGCACAGTAAACGCACGCCAACGATACTGACGTCAGGTGTCTGATCGGCCACACTCTGGCAATTATTGATATCTATTGCCATAACTCATAGAATCTCCAATGTGCCACCGATGCCGATGGAGGCGCCCGACCGTGAGTAGCAGTCTCAACGTGCAGCTGACCGACGCGCTGCGAAAATACGTCGATGAGCGCGCGACCGATGGAGATGTGTATTCCACCCCGAGTGAATACATCCGCGACCTGATCAGGCGGGATATGCAGGATCGCGCCGTTGCCCTGAACATACTGGAAGGATTGGCGGACCTGCGACAGGGCAGGTTCTCGGACAAATCGATCCTGGATTTCAACAACAAGGCTTGAGGCGACGCGGTGCGCCGCAAGTCTTACGTGCTGACCGCTCGCGCGGTGCTCGATTTGCACGAGGCAAGAGCCTGGTCGCGAGGCCGCTGGGGTCCGCACCTGACGGATCGCTACTTCCAGGACTTGCACGACGGTGCGCGGTACATCGCCGAGCACCACGCCTCCTTTCGCGATCGCCACGAACTTGCCGGCGGCACCTCGTTGCACCTGTACCCAGTTCGTGAGCACTACCTCGTGTACGAACCTCTCGGCCCGGGAACCATAGCCGTCGTGGCAGTGATTCGGCAGGGGCGCGACATCCCGGCAATCCTGCAGAAGTGGGCGGCACCGATTCGCAGGGAACTGATCGCGATTCGCGGCAAGATCGAACGACACGAGATCTCCCTCCCCGCACGACGCGTGCCCAAGCCGCGGCGCAGAAGGAAATGAACTGGCGCCGACCGTCGCACTTGGCCGGAATTGCACGAGTTACCCATGATTGCCGTGGACTTGAAAACGCTCAAGAACAAGCTGTCCGAGTACGTGCGCGCTGCCGCGCGCGGCGAAGTCGTGCTGATCACGGGCCCGCCTCCGCGAATCCCGGTGGCGTCCTGGGCGGCCCTGAGTTCGGAGCTCGCGGCGGATCGCGCGGTACGCATCCCGCTGCACGAACCCTGAATGGGTTAGCCTTCGCCCATGTCGAAGCCGCTGCTCGCCATCGCCCTGTCCGCGTGCCTGGCGGGGGCGCACCTCGATGCGGCCGCGCAGGGCGGAGGTGCCGGCCAGCTGCAGCCGTTCAAGGGCCTCACCGCAGATGGCACGATCGAACCCGGCCTGTTCCCCATCCAGGCGACCGGCGTGTCGACGCGACCGGTGCGCGACGCGGCGCAGCGCTTCCTGCAGGCCCTCACGCCGGAACAGCGTGCGAAGACGACCTTCCCCATCGACGATGAAGAATGGTTGAAGTGGAGCAACGTCCACCGCTACGCGCGCCAGGGCGTGAGCTTCGATGAGATGACCGCAAGCCAGCGCGAGCGGGCCTTCGACCTGCTGCGCGCGAGCCTCAGCGTGCAGGGCTTCGAGCGATCGCGCGCCGTGATGAAACTCAACGGCTACCTCGCCGACCTCACGAATCGCCATGACGAATACGGCGAGTGGCTGTACCACCTCACCGTCATGGGCGAACCGTCGGACAGCGCGCCCTGGGGCTGGCAGCTCGACGGCCACCACCTGATCGTCAACTACTTCGTGCTCGCAGATCAGGTCGTGATGACACCGACCTTCATGGGATCGGAACCCGTGACCGCCAGCGAGGGCCGTTACGCCGGCACCTCGGTCATGCAGGACGAACAGAACAAAGGCCTGGCCTTCATGCGCGCGCTGTCGGACGAACAACGCGCCGTCGCAACATTGCAGGCGAGCAAGGCGACGAACCTGCCGCTCGCCCACGCGTTCCGTGACAACGTGGAAATGCCGTACGCGGGCCTGCCGGGCACCCGCCTGACCGTGGGCCAGCGGACCATGCTGCTCGAACTGATCGGCGAGTACGTCGGCAACATGGCCGAGGGACACGCCCGGGTGCGGATGGAAGAAGTGCGCTCACAGCTCGACCGGACTTACTTCGCCTGGGCAGGCGGCACAGGCAGTGAGGACGTTTTCTACTACCGGATCCACAGCCCGGTGATCCTGATCGAGTTCGATCACCAGGCGCCCGTGGCGCTCCCGGGCGCGCGCGGCGTGCCGACGCGCGCGCATATCCACTCAGTCGTGCGCACGCCGAACGGGAACGACTACGGCAAGGACCTGCTGCGCCAGCACTACGAGAAGCACCAGCACGACGTCGAACACGGGCACCGGTGACGTATCGCATGCGGCCGGCGCATTCCGGATTGGACGACTTGTCATTCCGGAATAGACGGCCATGAACCCTGAAAGTACTGGAGGGTTGGCGGACCTGAGGCGGGATACCTGCTAGCGAGCCGCTACGGGCCGCAATTCGAAAACCCGCGCAAGCAGGGCCGCCGCGCCAATATCGCCACGCCGCAACGCATCGCGCACTTCATCGAGCTTCAGCGCGTCCGCAGAGGTGAGATAAGGCGACCACCCCGAGCCATCCTCGAGTAGTTCGACTTCAACCTCGGCGGCATAGCGCCCTTCGTGAATGAACTTCACCCGTTTGCGCCCGCTCATTTCAGCCTCTTGCGAAAATCGTGGCTCCACTTTCGCGGGTCGGGCCGATAAGCCGTCACGAGAACTGCAGGCCCCGAGTGCCCTTTCGAAATTCCCCACACGACGTGCACGGCTCGACCTTGCGAGTCGGATTGTAGCACCAGCACCGCAGGTCCCTTTGTGAACCCGGGATAGTCCTCGACGACGGTCGAACTACCGATGCCGCCCAGGATTTCGCGCACGGAGATCTGATCGTTCGCCAACTCGTCATAGCCGTGGTCCGATACCCAGACATCTCCAGTAGCAACGAGGCTTTTGACAAGTTCCAGTGTTTTGCTCACGTCGAGCAGCTCACGACAATCATGCGAAAAGCATATGTGTCGCGATGCCAAGATCACCAGAAGCTATTCGGACGTGATTGCCCGGATTTACGCGGGCCAGGCACTTGTGGGTTACCGAGGTTACCGCATCGCAGCAATTTGCAGACGTTGATGTCAGGGCCATCGCCACTTCCAACCCACCCTCCCCTGCGAGATCCTCGCCCCCAGGACTCGCACCGCATGAACCCCGCCGAGCTGCTGCGCGCCTTCCTCCTGCCCTTCCGGCTGGCCTCGCTGCTGCTCGTCGGCTTCTTCTCGCTCGCAATCACCCTCGGCATCGCCGGCAGCCTGTACGGCATCGTGCTGATCATCGTCTTCGGGTCCTGGTTCCTGAAGTACGC
>CAZVNY010000124.1:0-5377 GCA_964628785.1 uncultured Thiobacillus sp. | reverse complement strand
CCCGTGCTGGCCCGCACCCGGGGGGTCAGTCCCGGGATGGCACGCCTGCCCCTGCTCATGCTGGTGGCAGGGGCCCTGGCCGTGGTGACCCTGGGGGGATGGCTGGATTTCCGCTGGATCGTCCTGGCCGCCCTGCTGGCCCTGGTGGGGGCCGTCTCCATGCTGGTCTGGATGCTGGGCAAGGCCCGCCAGGCCCTGGGACGACCCCATCCCGGGCTCCACTGGTATGTGGCGGCCATGGCCTGCCTGGGCCTTGCCCTGGTGGCCGCCCTGCTTATCCCGGTCCTGCCCGGCTGGCACGCCGAGCTGCGGACCTTCCACCTGCATTTGAACCTGTATGGCTTTGTCGGTCTCACCGCCGTGGGCACGCTGCAGGTCCTCATGCCCACTGCTGCCGGCCAGGCGGATCCCCAGGCTGCTCTGCGCCTGAAACAGGACTTGAAATGGGCCCTGGCGGGTGCCTTGGGGATAGCCCTGGGTGAGGTGTTCTGGTCTCCCCTGTCCTGGCTGGGGGTGGCGGCCTGGCTCTGGGTGCTGGCACGCATGGCCTGGGCCTGGTGGCGATTGCACCGCCATCGTATGTTGAGTCTGCATGGTGCCGAACCGGTCCTGGCTGCCGCCCTGTTGGGCTACGCTTTCGCCCTGGTGGGGGTGTTGCAGGCACATAACAACCCCCTGATGCAGTTCCTGCCGGCCTTCCTCTTCCCCTTGGTGACCGGGGCCGCCGGAGTCCTGGCCCCGGTCTGGCTCAATCCCACCCAGCCCGCGACCCATGCTGCGGGACGCCAGACCCTGAATCGCTGGGGCAGTGTACGGGCCGTGTTTTTCATGGTGGCGGGCATACTCCCCCTGCTTGGCTACCAGTGCTCCGGCATGCCGGCCCTGACGGCGCTGGTCTGGTTTGGCATCCTGTTCGCCGTCTGGTTGTCCTCCCAATAAAAGACTACGGAACCTGTGTTCCCGTTGCCGGCTCGAATGACCTACCCTTCCCGGGTAGACATTCACAACCAGCGTCCCTGGCGCACCTTTTGGAGCAAGACATGAATGGCATGCAACGCAGTATCCTGGTGGTTGCCCTGACCGCCCTTTTCGGCATTTCTGGAACGGTATTCGCGCAAGAAGCTGCCCCTGCCGAGGCAGAGCCCACAGCAATCTCGGCGAACCCAGCTGCGGAGGTCGCCGAGCCCCAGATCGAGGCGAGCCCGGCCATGGTGCCCACACGGCGCTGCAACAAGCCCGGCATGGGTCCCGGGGCAGGCATGGGTCCCGGGGCAGGCATGGGTCCCGGGGCAGGAAAGATGGGCATGGGGCCCGGGCCGGGGATGGTGGGCATGGGCCCTGGTAAGAATTGTGATCGCCCGGGCATGGCGCGGGGCATGGGGCCCGGCATGATGGGACTGGGCATGGGCGCCAACTGTCAGCGCATGGGCCCTGGCAAACCGGGTTGTGCCCAGCATCAGGATCTGGAAAGACGCGTGGATGACCTGGAAAAGCGTCTGGACATGATGCAGATGATGCTGAAGATGATGCTGAAGTAACGAGACGGAAGGGACATGGGGTGGGTGCTACACTCGTCCGTCATGTCCGCGCCTTCCGTTCCCCCTGCCATCCACCTCCTTCCTGACCTCCTCATCTCCCAGATCGCCGCAGGGGAGGTGGTGGAGCGACCCGCCGCAGCCCTGAAGGAGTTGCTGGAGAACAGCCTGGATGCCGGTGCCCGGGACATTCGGGTGGACCTGGAGGAAGGCGGTATCCGGCTCATACGGGTAGCGGATGACGGTGCCGGCATGCCGGCGGCCGACCTGCCCCTGGCCCTGACCCGGCATGCCACCAGCAAGATCAGCAGCCTGGAAGACCTGGAACGGGTGGCCAGCCTGGGCTTTCGTGGCGAGGCCCTGGCCAGCATCGCCGCCGTTGCCCGGCTCGGCCTCACCAGCCGTCACGCCACGGCCCCCCATGCCTGGAGGCTGGCGGCCCTGGATGGCCAGATCGGCACGCCGGAACCGGCGGCCCTGGGCAAGGGCACGGTGCTGGAAGTGCGGGACCTGTTCTTCAATACCCCGGCGCGACGCAAGTTCCTCAAGACCCCGGCCACGGAGTACGCCCATTGTGACGACGCCTTCTGTCGCCTGGCCCTGGCCCATCCCGATTGCGCCTTCGTCCTGAGCCACAACGGCCGGGTGGTGCGGCGCTTCCCCATCAGTGACTGGCAGAGCCGGGCCCTGGCGGTCATGGGGGGGGAGGGTGAAAACGGCTTTGCTGCTGCCGCCCGCAGCCTGGATGAGCGTGCGGGCCCCCTGCGGCTGTTCGGTCTGGTGGGTCTGCCCGCCTATTCCCGGACTGGGCGCGATGCCCAGTATCTCTTCGTCAACGGCCGCTTTGTGCGCGACAAGCTCCTCAATCATGCCGTGCGCGAGGCCTACCGGGACGTGCTCCACCACGAGCGCCATCCGGCCTATGTGCTGTTCCTGGAGTTGCCGCCAGATGGAGTGGACGTCAACGTGCACCCGGCCAAGACCGAGGTGCGCTTTCGGCAGGGGCGGGCCGTCCACCAGTTCGTGTTCCATGCCCTGGAGCGGGCCCTGGGGAGGCCGGCGATGCTACAAGGCGAAGAAGAGGTGCGCAGTTCCGCTGCATTGTCCGGCCAGGTGGATGGTTGGCAGGCCATGTCGCAAAAGGACGGCCTTCAGACGCCATTTCAGCCTGGACGCCAAGGCGGCTTGGCCCTGGTCAACGAACCTGTCGCCTATTACGGCATGATGGCCGAAGCCCTGGCCGACGCTGCTGCGACAGGGGCCACGGCGGTGCAGGAGGTGCCCACGGATGGCCCCCTCCTCGGCTATGCCCTGGCCCAGCTGGCGGGGATCTACATCCTGGCCCAGAATGCCCGGGGCCTGGTGGTGGTGGACATGCATGCCGCCCACGAGCGCATCCTCTACGAAGGTCTGAAGACGGCTCTGGAACAACGCCGCATGCACAGCCAGCCCCTGCTCATCCCGGTGGTGTTCAGCGCCACTGCCCTGGAGATGAGCACGGTTGCCGAGGCCGGCCCGGCCCTGGTGGATCTGGGCTTCGAACTCGCTGCCGTCTCCCCCACCCACCTGGCCCTGCGCGCCATGCCCGGCATGCTGGATCAGGGCGACGGAGAAACCCTGGTGCGGGAAGTGTTGAAAGAGATGGCGGAATTCGGTATCTCAGCAGCCCTGACTGCGCGCCGTAATGCCTTGCTGGCCACCATGGCCTGTCATGGCGCGGTGCGCGCCCAGCGTCGCCTGAGCCTGCCGGAGATGAACGCCCTGTTGCGAGACATGGAAGCCACTGCCCGGGCGGATCAGTGCAATCATGGCCGGCCCACCTGGTTCCAGCTCACCCTGGCCGACCTGGACAAGATGTTCATGCGAGGAAAGTGATGTCCGAAAAAGCCCCCCCCAAACCCTTTCCCATCCCCGTCAAACCGGCGCTGGCAGAGCGCAGCCCGGAAGATGAACTGGCCTCTTCCTGTGCCAGTGGGGAGCCCTATGCCCTCATGGTGCTGGGGGACTCCATGCTGCCGGAGTTCGAAGAAGGCGAGATCATCGTGGTGGAGCCGGAAGGGGTGGCCCGGGATGGCTCCTATGTCATCGCCTACCTGGAGGACGTGGAAAAGGAGGACGAGCGCTACATCTTCCGCCAGCTGGTACAGCATGCGGAGGGCTGGATGCTCAAGCCCCTGAACCCCCTCTATCCCAACGTCCCCATCGACAGCATCCTCTCCGTGGTCAAGGGGGTGGTGATCATGAAGAAGAAACCCGGCCGCCGCCGGGCCATGAAGGAATACACCTGAGCCGGGCAGCGGGTTTCAGCGGCCCAGGATGACTTCCAGGACGAATTTCGTCCCGGCGTAGGCCAGCACCAGGCTGATGAAGCCCGCCAGGGTCCAGTAGATGGCGGTACGCCCCCGCCAGCCATAGATGCGACGCCCCAGCAGCAGGGCGGCAAAGATCAGCCAGGCGGCGAAGCCGAACACACTCATGTGGTTGAAGGGCACGGGCCTGCCGAAGATCTCCTGGGAGAAGCCGATGCCGGAGATCACCGTCAGGGTGAGCAGGGCAAAACCCGCCTGGATCATGCGGAACAGGAGCTTTTCCAGGGTCAGCAGGGGGGGCAGGCCCGCCAGCATCTTGGGCGGCACGGCCCTGTGCAGGTGTTTTTCCGCCAGGGCGATGAGGATGGCGTGCAGGGCAGCAATGGTGAGCAGGCTGTAGGCGGCAAAGGCCACCAGCAGGTGCCAGCGGAACATGGGGGCATCCGTGTGGGCCAGGGGGTTGCCCCGGGGCATGAGGGCCTCCAGCAGGACGCTGAGACCCGCCAGGGCCAGCACGAAACCCAGTACCCCGCCCAGGTGATAGCGCCAGGCGGCGGTGGCATAGGTCAGCACCGTGAGGGCGGCAACGGCGGACAGGGAAGTTGCGAAGCCCAGATGGATGCCGTCCGGGCCCAACATGTTCTGGTGCAGCAGGATGAGATGCGGCACCAGGGGCACGATGGGCAACAGCCGTGGCCGCCAGTCGGTACGACAGCAGCCGGGCAGGCCGGGCCAGAACCAGATGGCCAGGCCAAGATAGGTGATGATGCAGAAGGCCTCTAACATGGCGGGCGCTGGGGTCCCTGTGTTTGGGTTTGTTAGACTTGCGCAGTCTATCCCAACTTGGCCTGTTTTATGTTCGACAACCTGAGTGATCGCCTGTCCCGGGTGGTCAAAAATTTACGCGGCCAGGGGCGTCTCACCGAAGCCAACATCCAGGATGCCCTGCGCGAGGTAAGGGTGGCCATGCTGGAGGCGGACGTGGCCCTGCCCGTGGTACGGGACTTCATCGCCCGGGTGAAGGAAAAGGCCCTGGGTCAGGAGGTGATGCAAAGCCTCACGCCGGGGCAGCAACTCATCGGTGTGGTGCACAAGGAGCTCACCCACCTCATGGGGGACCAGGCCGCCCCTCTGTCCTTCGCCAGCCAGCCCCCAGTGGTGTTCCTCATGGCCGGCCTGCAGGGTGCGGGCAAGACCACTTCCACCGGCAAGCTCGCCCGTATCATCCGCGAGGCCGGCAAGAAGAAGATCCTGGTGGTGAGTTGCGATGTTTACCGACCTGCGGCCATCGACCAGTTGCAGACCGTGGCGGCTCAGGCGGAGGTGGATTTTTTTCCTTCCAGCACCGAACAGAAGCCCGTGGACATCGCCCGGGCTGCCCTGGAGCACGCCCGTCGCCACCTCTATGACGTGCTCATCGTGGATACCGCCGGCCGTCTGCATGTGGACGCGGCCATGATGACGGAGATCAAGGCCCTGCACGCCTTGCTGAATCCGGTGGAGACCCTGTTCGTGGTGGATGCCATGCAGGGC
>CAZVNY010000123.1:1291-5425 GCA_964628785.1 uncultured Thiobacillus sp. | reverse complement strand
CTGATCGTCTGAGCCGTCTCCGATGACCGAGAGAACCATTTGCTCCTTCTCAGTGAGCGCATCGAGCGTGATGTTCTTCGGCCGCTTCAAATTCGGCAGCATCGTCGTGCTCACGTAGAGTCGGCGTTGCATCACCTCCTGCAACGCAGTCGGGAGATTCTCCATGCCCTCCGCGTGTCCATCGTAAAGCCCATCGTAGCGGATGCTGCGCAGCAGATCGAAGGTGCGGGCATCCTTGCGCGAAGTGAGCACGAGGATCGGCAGCGCCGTTTCGATGAACGGCTCCAGGTGCTCCAATCCATCCATGTCGTCGATCTTCACGCCGGTGATGAACAGGTCCGGCACCCGCGCCTGAATCGAATCGAGCGCGTCGAACCCGAGCTGAAACACCTGCACGTCCGCGTTCCGCCAGAGATCCTTGATGTGGCGGCTGATCAAATCTCCGTAAAGTCTATCGCCCTTCAGAACCACGATGCGTGGCGTGGCGGTTTTGGGCAGCATGGCTATGAGGCGGCAGGGTTCAGGTGCAGTTTCATTCCATCCGAATGCGGCAGCAGACGGCCTGAGCCGTCGCCCCCGCGCAGTAATTCGCGAGCGAGCGCGTTCCGAACCAGAAGCTCGGCGGCATCACGCATCGGCCTGGCCCCAAGCCGCTCATGATACCCGCGACTAACGACAATTCCTTGCACGGATGGTTCCGAGGAAACCCGATAGCCAAGCCCGGCCAACGTCCGGCATTCCTTCTCCACTAGCCCGGCGGCGATGGCGCACTGCGCCTCGTAGTCGAGTTTGTTGAACACCACCGTCAGCGTGATGCGGGCGAAGATTTCCGGTCGCAGTTCCCGCTGCGCATCCTGCCGCACGAGGCGCTCCATCGTCTCATACTTCGACTTGCGGAGCGTCATGATGCGCTGCGCCCCGATGTTGCTCGTGAGCACCACATACCACGCCGAGAAATCCAGCACACGGTTCCGGCCCGTCGTCAGCCGGGCGGCATCGAGCAATTGGAGCAGGACGTCCAAAACGCGCGGATGCGCCTTTTCGATTTCATCGAAGAGCAGCGTGCCGGAACCAGCACACGCATCGAATCCCTCTGCGATCCGGCCCGGTTCTTCCGCCGTCCCGAGCAAAAGTCCGAGACGATCTGCGGTCTGATACTCCGACATGTCCAGACGGACGACGCGATCCGGGCCAAGCAGGTCTTCCGTGAAGCGCAGCGTCAGCTCCGTCTTGCCGACGCCGGTCGGGCCGAGAAACAGGAAGCTCGCCTTCGGCCGGCCAGGCACGGTGAGGCCAAGCTCACCGTGTTGCAGCCGCTCGGCGACCAAATCGATAGCCGCATCCTGTCCCGTGAGCACCGCCTTGAGACGATCCGGCAAGGTCCGGAGTTTTTCGAGGTGTTCGGCGGCGATGCTCATGACGCGCCCTCACCATTTTGCTTCCGTGGGGGCCGTGGCAGTCGCCACCACCGGTTCCGACGCGGCAGGCGGCACCCCGGAACGGAGCCGGCCGCGCTCGGCGTCGAGTTGCTCGCGGAGCTTCGCCGCTTCCGCACTCTGGCGCACCAGTTGCGCATACTGAGCCTGCATTCGACGCTCGGTTTCGGACATCGAGGACTGCATCGCACGCAGCTCCGCCGTGATGGCCTTTTGCGTAGCAAGTTCCGCCGCGAGTTCGGCGTCGCCGGAAAGCGGAGCATGGCTCGCCGGGGCATAGCCCGTGCGCGGCACAGTCCCCATGTCTTCCGTGGCGTTTGCCGGGACGATGGTGCGGCGATAGACGGCGTGCGCTTCATGGCGAATCGACGGATTCGCCGCCTCGCGATAACCGCGCACATCGTAACGCGTCTCGACCGCTTTGGTCGGAACGACGGCAGCCACGGGCACGACCGGAGGCGGCTGGATCGCGACGGGCTGCTTGGTCGCGCAACCGGCGAGGAGAACCGCGGGGAGAATATACCAGAGGGTTCGCATAGTTATCCATGTGATGGGTGTTGAGGAGCTGGCCGGGGCGCCACGGGTTCAGGCGGCACGGGCTGAGGTGATTTCACCCCCGCCACGCTCGCCTTCTGCGGATCGACCGACTCGAGAACGTAAACGTAGAATTCCTTACCGGCCGCCACGCGGACGAAGTAGCCGTTATCCTCGATGTCCTTCAGTGTGCGCTTCGCGTAGAGATCGAACACGTCACCCACGCCTTCGCGCACACCGTTGGAGACCGAGCCGGTGATAGTCGTCCCCAAGGCGGTCTGCGTCCGGTCCTGCGTGCCACGCGCGAAACCGCTGAGCGCGGCGGACGCCAGCACCTTCAATTCCTGCAAGTCATCCGTCGCCATCAGACGGCCTTTGATGCCGCCCGAACCATCGGTGATTCCGTAGCCGTCAATGTCGTGTTCGTATTCGCGGTCCAATGCCACGCCGTTGAACGCCAGCTCGCGGCCATCCTGCCAGACGAAACGCCAGGTGCCCGATGCGTTCACGCGGTCGCGCAGCCGACCCGCGCGCGCCGTGCCATGCACGAGCGTATTGGCTGGAATGACCTTCTTGCCGTTCTGCCAAACGTCTTCGAGCAGCACCGCGATGACCGGCGTCTCCAGATTCGCGCTGTCGATCGTGTTCACGAGTTTGCACTTCAAGAGCGTGCCGAACGGCATGAACTTCTCCGGCGGTGGCGGAACCGCGCGCTCCGACCGAACCGGCGGCGCTTCATACGAGGCAAGCAATGAGGCGTAGCGAACCTTGCGCGGTTTTGGCTCTGCGGCCGGCGTCGCCGTGTGCGGTTTCTGGCCCGCCGCGCCCGTGGCCACCGGTGCCGCCGGACGGAAGGGCACAATACCGCCGGCGGTGGTGGGCTCGCCTGCCTGGGCGACCACCTGCGGACGCGCTTGCTGTGGCAGACCGCTTTCGAGGCCTTGATCCAAGGGCACCCGCACCTGACCGAGTTCGACCTTCTTCGTGCTCTGCGCGGCGAGCTTCGCCGCCTCGCGTTCCTGCGATTGCTGGCGTCCGTAAATCGCCAGACCCGAGAACAGCACGACGACGAACACGATGAACAACCCGAACTTGCTCTTGAAGAAATTGCCGATGTTGCGCGGGTTCATGACTTCGGTGCCTCCGTTGCTGTCGGTGCCGTGGGCTCCGTTGTCGCGACGGCCTCACGTCGCGAAGTGTTGACCAGAATGGTGAACGCATTGTCCGCGCTGAGATCGTTGCGCGTGCCATCCGGCATGCCCACGACGGCGAACTCCGCGTCGGCGCTCTCGCCAGGAGCGAGACTGCGCGGACCGTTGGCGATGGACTGCTCGAATTTCTCGTTGGCGACCCGGGCCGCAAACGTGCTGGGGGCAAGATCGAGGGTTTGGTCCGTGGTATTCTTCAGCCGCAGCAAGAAGACCACCGCGTCCTCCTTGGAGAACCGATACACCTCCTGCACGGTCACCTCCACCTCGGGCAATTCGATCTTTCGATTCTGCGCCCGGAGCGTGACGCCCTCGACTGCCTTCGGCAGCGACTTCGCCAACACCGGATATGCTCGCGCCCGGTCCAACAGGCTGAGTCCGATGCGGGGCGAGAACTTCACGGGCTCCGGTGGAGTCTCGACGCGGACCGCCGCCACCTGCGCCGCAGGCTGGAAAATCACGCTCGCGGTTGAATCTGTCGCGACCGTGCGAAGGTTGAGCACGTAGGCCGAGCCATCGTAGATCGCGGTCAATCTCGCGGCGGCGTCGGGCTGGAGACTGCGGACGAGGATGAAGTTCGATCCGGGCGCATGGGAGACATGGAAACGCAGGGGCGTCCCTTCCTCGACCTCCACCGATTGCTTACCACCCTCGATCAACATGTCCGCTCCCGCCACGGCGGTGATCGGACCGGGGAACATGACGGTGGTGACCTCGCGGGACACCGGCAGGTCCACCGCCTGCTTCGGATCAAGCCGGGCCTCGCGAATCGTTTGCGCCGCGAGCGCTGAGGCGAGGCCGATGAAGAGTGACAGGGATTTCATCATGGCGCGTCCTCACGTTTTGATAGGCTCCACTTGGAATGCCGCGACTGCGGTCGGAAACCGCCCGTTGCGGGTGAGGTCCGGGTTGACCAGGAACTTGAATTTCACCCGGTAGCGAAGCACCTCCGTGAT
>CAZVNY010000123.1:0-1191 GCA_964628785.1 uncultured Thiobacillus sp. | reverse complement strand
TAGGTGCCGAGGCTGTCGATCATCACGACCTCGCGCTTGCGGGTCAGTTGCTCGACCAGTTGATGGCGGTCCCACACCGCCCAGACCCAAGCCAGGACGGCGACGAGAAACCAGATCAACGACTGACGACGCTGCCGGTCAAAAATGGCCAGCAGCGATGATTTCGGTTTCCCGAACTGCGGCGCAACGCGTGAAGCGGGCGCGGAAGCGGTTTCGGCGTTGGCGACCATGGCGGTTACCTCCGGGGTGGGTTCGATTTCGGAGGCGTCACGTTCTTGAGCGGACGCTCTGCCTCCGGGCCATCCGGCTCTGCGCGGCGCAAGCCGTCGAGTAGCACATCGGCGACCTTCTTCTGTGCAACTGCGATACGCCGCATCGAATTGATCGAGTCCTTCGAGGCAGCGGCAATTCTTTGGCTAGGATTTGGCATGGGAATCGATGTCGATGGCTGCTTGGTTGGGATCTTCAGAGTGTGGTTGATTGCCGAAACCGCTTCGGCTTGTCCGTCTGCTTCTCGTCTCAGCAGAGAATTGTTCAGCAAAATCTTCGGCCGCCTGTGCGTGCTGTCTTTGAGCCGAGGCGGTCTCTTCTGCGGCTGCCGCATGGCGCCGCATGAAGGACCCCGCGTAGAAGCCCGATAGCCCGCCGACCGCAGTTCCAGTGACTCGGGGCGAACCTCCACCGCGGATCGTCGACTCGGTTCCGGCGGCAGCAGCTCCACCTGCTGCCGCCGCAAACACTCCGCCCGCACCGGCTCCCCCGGTTGCGGCAGCGACGGCCGCTCCGACACCGCCCGTGAAGGCAGCCTGCGCCACGCCACCGACGCTCTGGGCGAACGCCACTGCAGGGTTGGCACCCATCAGCAGAATCTTGGTGCTGATCCATGGGGCGAGTGCGGAGCTGATGATCATCCACGAGCCGATCAGCAACACCGTCAGGGCAGGCGCGGCGATTGGTGCTCCCACGACGAACACCGGAACAAGACTGGCCGTCGCGGCTGCTTCGAGCATCGCATTCGTGACAACCGCCGCGATCACCCAACCGAATGGCCAGCAGACCAAGGCCGCCAATCCGATGACATATTTCTGGGCAACGCCCGCCATCGGCTTGAGCATGAAAAAGGAGAGGAAGATCGGGCTCAATGCCCACCCTGCGGTGAGCAGGACTCCACCGACCAGTTTCACGACATAC
>CAZVNY010000122.1:0-5426 GCA_964628785.1 uncultured Thiobacillus sp. | reverse complement strand
CGGTCAGCCTGTTGCTGGCCTTGCTGCGCAAGAAGCTGGCCGAATTCGATGCCGGGGGCGGTGACACACGTCTGGTGTTGTCACGTGACGAGATTGTCGAGCTGGTGCGGGTTTTCCTGCCGGATGGCCCCAACGAGGCCAAGCTCATCGACCAGATCGAAACCACGATCAACAAGGCGGTGGAGCTGGGCTTTCTGCACAAGCTCAAGCCCACCGGTGGTGGTGCCGTGGGGCAGGCCAATTACAAGGTCCGGCGTATCCTGAAGGCCTTTGTCGATGCCCAATGGCTTGCCGAGTTCGATGCCCGACTGGCGGTCTACCAATCCGCTTTGCCGGGTTCAACAACGAGCAAGCAGGTGCAAGATGCGTGAGGCGCAGACCCTGGGACTGGATTTCGTGGCGGATGATGCCTTGTCGGGTTTTCGCCTTGGCCGGCTGGAAGTGTTCAACTGGGGCACCTTCGATGGCCGGGTGTGGACGCTGCGCCTGAATGGCAAAAATGGCTTGCTCACCGGCGATATCGGTTCCGGCAAATCCACCCTGGTGGATGCCATTACCACGCTGTTGGTGCCGGCCCATCGCATTGCCTACAACAAGGCCGCCGGTGCGGGCAGCAAGGAGCGGAGCCTGCGCTCCTATGTCCTGGGACACTATAAATCGGAGCGCAACGAGGTCACGGGTACGGCCAAGCCGGTGTCCCTGCGCGACCAAAGCAGCTATTCCGTCATCCTGGGCGTGTTCCACAACGCTGGCTACGACCAGACCGTCAGCCTGGCCCAGGTGTTCTGGATGAAGGAAGCGCAAGGCCAGCCTGCGCGCTTCTTTGTTGGCGCAGAACGTAGCCTGTCTATTGCGCAGGACTTCGCCAATTTCGGCAGCGACATCGCCGCCCTGCGCAAGAGACTGCGCGGGATCGGCGCCGAACTGCAGGACAGCTTTCCCCCCTATGCTGCGTGGTTCAGGCGTCGCTTCGGCATCGAGAATGACCAGGCGCTGGAGTTGTTCCACCAGACGGTATCGATGAAGTCCGTGGGCAATCTGACGGATTTTGTGCGCAACCACATGCTGGAACCTTTCGACGTGGCATCGCGCATCCAGGCATTGATTACCCACTTCGATGATCTCAACCACGCCCATCAAGCCGTCCTCAAGGCCCAGCAACAGGTGGAGTTGCTGACGCCGCTGGTGGCTGACTGCAAGCGTCATGGCGAATTGTCGGGGGAGGTGGATCATCTGCGGGCTTGCCGCGAGGGCCTGCGCGGCCACTTCGCCGGCCTCAAATTGGCATTGCTGGACAAACGCCTCGGCCTGCTCGAGGAAGAGTGGCACAAGATCGATGGACAGGTGCGACGTCTGGACGGCGCGCGGGAGGAGCAGATTCGGCAGGTCGATGAGCTGAAGCAGGCCATCAGCGACAACGGTGGTGATCGTCTTGAGCGGCTCTCTGCCGAGATACGCAGGCAGGAACAGCTGCGCGATGCACGCAAGACCAAGGACGGGCGCTATCGTGATCTGGTGGCCGTCCTGGAGGAGACAGCACCTCGCGACGATGCCGCCTTTATGGCGCAGCGGGCGCAATTCAAGGTGTGGCGGGAAGAGGTCCGCAACCGCGATGCCGATCTCCAGAACAGCCTGACCGAGCACGGCGTGACCTTGCAGCAAGGCAGGCTGGAGCATGCACAGTTGACGGCGGAAATCGACAGCCTCAAGCGACGCCGCAGCAATATCGACGACCGGCAGATTCAAATTCGTGCCGCCCTGTGCACGGCACTGGGCCTGGATGTGGACGACATGCCTTTCGCCGGGGAGTTGATCCAGGTGCGTGCGGAGGAGCGGGACTGGGAAGGTGCGGCCGAGCGGCTGCTGCGCGGCTTCGGTCTGACCCTGCTGGTGCCGGATGTCCACTACAAGGCGGTGGCCGAGTGGGTGGACGCCAGCCATCTACGTGGACGCCTGGTCTATTTCCATGTACGTGCCCGCAAGACCTCGGATTTGCCCGAGCTGCACCGGGATTCGTTGCTGAGGAAGCTTGCCATCAAGCCCGACTCACCCTACTACGACTGGCTTGAACGTGAACTCGCGCATCGTTTCGATGTGGCCTGTTGTGCCACCCAAGAGCAATTCCGCCGGGAGACGCGCGCCATCACCCGTGCAGGCCAGAACAAGGACCCGAGCGGCCGGCACGAGAAGGACGATCGGCATCACATCGATGATCGCAGTCGCTACGTACTCGGCTGGAGCAACAGTGCCAAGATTGCCGCACTGGAGGCCAAACGTCGCCAGCTCGAAAGCCACCTTGGGGAGGTGGGCAGCCGGATCGGCAAGCTCGATACCGAGCGCAAGGCGTTACAAACACGACTTGACGCGCTGACCCGCATGGAAGAGTTCACGAGCTTCGAAGAAATCGATTGGGCCAGCGTGGCGAGAGATATCGCGGTGCTTGCAGATGAGCGTCAAAGGCTGGAGCAGGCATCGGATGTCCTCAAGCAATTGAATGAGCGCCTGGGGGAGTGGCAGCAGGCGCTCAAGGGCAGCGAAGAGGATCTGCAATCCCTGCGCGACCGGCGCGCCAAGGTGGAGCAGCGCCGCTCGGATGCCCAGGAACTGCGCCAGCAGACGGCCTTGCTGGTCCAGGACGTCGTCGATGCCGGGCTCAGCAACACCCTGGAGGCCATGCGGGCCGAAGCCTTGGGTGAACACCAGCTGAGCGTGGAATCCTGCGACAACCGTGAGCAGGACGTGCGCACCTGGCTACAGGCGCGGATCGATGCCGAGGACCAGAAACTCAAGCGGCTGGCCGAGAAGATCATCAAGGCGATGGCGTCATTCAAGGAGGGTTTCAAGCTCGATGCCGCCGATATGGACGCCAGTCTGGAAGCCGCCTTCGAGTTCGAGAACCTGCTGACACAGCTCAATCGCGATGCTCTGCCGCGCTTCGTGGCACGCTTCAAGGAATTGCTCAACGTCAACACCATCAACGAGATCGCCAACTTCAATGCCCAGTTGGCGCGGGAGCGCGAAACCATCAAGGAGCGCATCACCCACATCAACAAGTCGCTCTCCGAAATCGACTACAACCCAGGGCGCTACATCGTGCTGGAATCCCAGGTCAGCCCTGATTCGGAGATCCGCGACTTCCAGCAGGATCTGCGGGCCTGTACCGAGGGCGCGGTGACGGGGTCCGACGATGCCCAATATTCCGAAGCCAAGTTCCTGCAGGTCAAGACGATCATCGACCGCTTCCGCGGCCGGGACGGCCTGTCGGAACAGGATCGGCGCTGGACCGCCAAGGTCACGGATGTGCGTAACTGGTTCCTGTTTGCGGCCAGCGAACGCTGGCGCGAGGACAACACGGAACACGAGCACTACTCGGACTCGGGCGGCAAGTCGGGCGGCCAGAAGGAGAAACTGGCCTACACCATTCTCGCCGCCAGCCTGGCCTACCAGTTCGGATTGGAATGGGGTGCAGTGCGTTCGCGTTCCTTCCGCTTCGTGGTCATCGACGAGGCGTTCGGGCGCGGATCGGACGAATCGGCGCAATACGGTTTGCGGCTGTTCCAGCAACTCAACCTGCAACTGCTGATTATTACGCCGCTACAGAAGATCCACGTCATCGAGCCCTTTGTATCCAGCGTTGGCTTCGTGCACAACGAGGGCGGGCGGGCCTCCAAATTACGCAACCTGTCCATAGAGGAATACCGGGCACGGAAGGACCAGGATGCTGGCGAGATTGCGGCAGTGGCGCCGCAACTCATGCAGGATGCTGCATGGTGATGTGGACGAAGCCGAAGGAACTGAAAACGCAACTGGCGCGACTGTGGGAGCGGGGCGAATTGCTGCGGGATGCAGTGACGGGCAACACCCGCTTCCCATTGCGCTTGACCATCAAGGGCCCCACATCGGCAGACATCACCGAGCGGTTTGAGAGCGTACGCACCTGGGCTGCCGCATTGGACCAGAGCAGACCCTTGCGGTTGGAGTGGCGGGAGGTGCGCCACCGGGTGCAAGGATTGCAGCAGATTCCATCCGGGGGCTGGATTGACTCCCTGGATGACGCGCTTGCCTGGCTCGGCAAGCGCCGGGAGTGGAGTCGCTTTGCCAGCTTGGTGGAGATGACCCGGCTACAAAATCCGTCCTTGCTGCCCTGGCTGGAAAAACGCCCCCTGCAGGCACTTGCCCTGGAAGAGGAATGGCCCTCTTTGCTGGCCGTGGTGGAGTGGGTGAGGAGGCATCCCCGGCCGGCGATCTACCTGCGCCAGGTGGACTTGCCCGGGGTGCACAGCAAGTTCATCGAGAGGCATCGCGCTGTGCTGGCAGAGTTGCTTGACCTGGCCTGGCCTGCAGATTGCGTGGACACCACCAAGTCCGGGGTTGCACAGTTTGCCGCCCGCTATGGCTTTCTGGAGAAACCCACGCGGATTCGCTTTCGCATCCTGGATCCCTCGATGCACGCCATCGCCGGGACGTCGTGCCCAGACGTCACCCTGGATGCCGGCAGTTTCAGCCAACTGGCCATGGAGGTGCGACGGGTATTCATCACCGAGAATGAAACCAACTTTCTGGCCTTGCCAAACATACCGGGGGCAATCGCCATCTTTGGTTCCGGATACGGCTGGGGGGCCCTGGCCCAGGCGCGCTGGCTGGAGCGATGCGCAATCCATTACTGGGGCGACATCGATACCCATGGCTTTGCAATCCTGGATCAACTGCGGCATCACTTCAGTCACGTGCAGTCGTTCCTCATGGATCGAGCCTCCCTTGAGGTCCACGTAGCCTTCTGGGGACGGGAAGACAAGCCACAACGGGGTGACCTGCACAGGCTGACACAGGCAGAGCTGCACCTCTACGACGACCTGCGTGACAACCGCATCCGCGAAGGCTTGCGCCTGGAGCAGGAACATTTGCGCTTCGGTTGGGTGCGCGAGCGGATTGCGCAATTGCTGCAACAGGACTGAATAAAGACTATATTAGGTCCTGATCAGATCAAGGAGTCGAGCCGTGCGCTACTCATCCCAAATAAAACCCATCAGTTACCTCAAGGCAAATGCTGCCGAAGTCTTGGCTCAATTGTCCGAAGGGCGAGAGCCGCTGGTCATCACCCAGAACGGGGAGGCCAAGGCGGTCATTCAAGACATCGCGTCCTACGAAGAAACCCAGGAGACGTTGGCGCTACTGAAAATTCTCGCGCTGGGCAACGCGGAAGTTGACGTTGGCAAGGCAAAACCGGTGCGTGACGTTGTCGCAAGATTGCGTGCCAAGTAGGCAGTCAGGTAATGCCTGGACGCAGGTACGAGGTCTTGCTGAGCGAGGGTGCCGAGCAGGATTTGGAGTCCATCTACGACTACATCGCTGAATTCGACTGCAAGGCCAATGCCGACTACGTCCTGGATCGTTTGCTGGATATCGTCGAGAGCCTGACTGTTTTC
>CAZVNY010000121.1:0-5433 GCA_964628785.1 uncultured Thiobacillus sp. | reverse complement strand
ACTGCCGTAGTCCAGGGCGCGCATGCTGGGGGACAGGGGCACCATGTCCGTGAGGGCTGCGGCGATCTTGCGCGCCCGTTCCTGGAATACGGGGTTTTCGTCCCATTGCCGGGCCTTGCTGTCGAAATGATTGCTGTCCAGCACGATCTTGTTCATTTTTTACCACCTAACAGAGAACCCAAAACGCCCCGGATGATAGCCCGCCCCACCTGGTTGCCCACGGTACGCGCCGTACTCTTGGCCAGGGCCTCCACCACCCCTTCCCGGCGTCGGCCGCCGGCCCCGGGAACACCGCCCAGCAGATCCCCCAACATGCCCCCCAGACCACCGCTGTCCGCCGGGGGCTGGGCACGGGACTTGGCCTGGGCGGCGCTCTGCTCGGCCTGGCTGGCCTCGGCCCTGGCCTTGAGCACCTCGTAGGCGGATTCCCGATCCACCGCCTGATCGTAGACCCCGGCCACCAGGGAGGTCTGCATCAGACGCCGCCGCTCTGCCTCACTGATGGGGCCGATCTGGCCCTGGGGCGGCACGATGAAGGCCCTTTGCACCACACCGGGGCGGCCCTTCTCGTCCAGCATGGAGACCAGGGCCTCGCCCACCCCCAGCTCGGTGATGACCTGGGCCTCGTTCAGCTCCGGGTTGTCCCGCATGGTCTCGGCGGCGGCCCGGACGGCTTTCTGGTCCCGGGGAGAGAAGGCCCGCAGGGCGTGCTGCACCCGGTTGCCCAGCTGACCCAGGACCCGGTCCGGCACGTCCGCCGGGTTCTGGGTGACGAAGTACACGCCCACGCCCTTGGAACGGATCAGGCGCACCACCTGTTCCACCTTGTCGACCAGGACCTTGGGGGCGTCGTCGAAGAGCAGGTGGGCCTCGTCGAAGAAGAACACCAGCTTGGGTCTGTCCAGATCCCCCGCCTCGGGCAGCTGCTCGAACAGTTCCGCCAGCAGCCAGAGCAGCAGGGTGGCATAGGTCCTGGGGGCCTGCATGAGCCGGTCGGCGGCCAGGATGTTGATGACCCCCTTGCCCCCATCCGTCTGCATCAGGTCGTTGATGTTCAGCATGGGCTCGCCGAACAGGGCCTCGCCGCCCTGGTTTTCCAGGGTGAGCAGGCCCCGCTGGATGGCACCGACGCTGGCGGCGGAGATGTTGCCGTAGCCCGTGGTGAACACCTTGGCGTTGTCCGCCACGTACTGCAGCATGGCGCGCAGGTCTTTCAGGTCCAGGAGCAGCAGCCCTGCCTCGTCGGCGATCCTGAAGACCAGGTTCAGCACGCCTTCCTGGACCTCGTTCAGGCCCAGCATGCGGGCCAGGAGCAGGGGGCCCATGTCGGAGATGGTGGCCCGTACCGGATGACCCTGTTCCCCCCATACGTCCCAGAAGGTGATGGGATGGCCTTCGAAGGGGCGCGTTTCTTCCAGGCCCAGCAAGTGAATGCGCTCGTTGACCTTGGCGTTGTCGCCGCCGGGCTTGCTGACGCCGGACAAGTCCCCCTTGATGTCCGAGAGGAACACCGGCACCCCCAGGCGGGAAAACCCCTCCGCCAGGGTCTGCAGGGTCACGGTCTTGCCCGTACCCGTGGCACCGGCGATGAGACCGTGCCGGTTGGCCATGCGGGGCAGGAATTCGATTTCGGTCTGTGTGTCGCCCTGGATACTCTTGGCGATGAGCAGGCTGTCGGTCATGGCTTGGTGCAAGGGGATGAGAACAGGGGGCATTATCCAGGAAACAGGACTTGGACGTGGTCGCAGACCCGGACCAGGACCTTGCAGGGACGCAAAGCAGATCAGCCAGAGCCCCACAGAAAGGCTATGCTGGTAGCAGGACTATGGATAACAAATACGACCTGGCCATAAAGCGCCTGTTGGAAGAGATCCGGCAGGATGTTCGCCAAACCGCCCACCTCACCGGGTGCAAGCAGTTGGATGCGCGTGTCTTCAAAGTCTTTGCCGGCGTGCGGCGTCATGTCTTTGTACCGCCGGAGCTGGAAGATCGGGCCTATGACAATCGTCCCCTGCCCATCGGGCACGGCCAGACCATTTCCCAGCCCTATATCGTGGCCCTGATGACCGATCTGCTCCGGCCCCGTCCCGAGCATGTGGTGTTGGAAGTGGGGACCGGCTGCGGTTACCAGTCCGCCGTACTGGCGGGCTTGGTGTGCCAGGTCTATTCCCTGGAGATCGTCCCGGCCCTGGCGCAGGCCGCCCGGGAACGCCTGCGTCGCCTGGGCCATGACAACGTGGAGGTGCGGCTGGGAAATGGCCGCGTGGGCTGGCCGGAACATGCACCCTACGACGGCATCCTGGTGACCGCCGCGGCGGAAACGGTACCTTCCGCCTTGATCGAGCAGCTCAAGCCCGGGGGGATCCTGGTCATCCCCGTGGGACAAGCCCATTCTGCCCAACAGTTGCGCGTCATCCACAAGCAGATGGATGGCAGCATCCGGCTGGAAGACGTGCTGCCGGTGGCCTTTGTGCCCCTTACCGGTGGCAGTCGGTATGAGGAAACGATTCACAACGACATGGAGGCATGATCATGCACATTCCCATGGAAATCATCTTCAGACACATGGACCCCTCTCCAGCCCTGGAGACCCGCATCCGCGAAAAGGTCGACAAGCTGGAGCGCTTCTATGAACACATCATCTCCATGCGGGTGACCGTGGAGGCACCCCACGAGCATAAGCAACAAGGCAAACTGTTCCAGATCCGTCTCGATATGACCGTGCCTGGCGGCGAGCTGGTAGTGAGCAAGGGACATCACCACCAGGGTCAGGCCCATGAGGATGTCTATGTGGCCCTGCGGGATGCCTTCGAGGTGGCCAGGCGACAACTGGAGGACTATGGCCGACGCCAACGGGGCAACGTGAAGGCCCACAGCAGGCCCCGGGTCCAGGGTACTGATGACATGGTCTGATCCCGGCCCTGAGTGGTCAGGACCGCAAGGAAGGGCTTCGGCTAAAATCCCCGGGTGGTGAGTATGTAAAAGGGGTTTTGCAGCATGGCCGGTCATTCCAAATGGGCAAACATTCAGCATCGCAAGGGGCGTCAGGACGAAAAACGGGGCCGCATCTTTTCCCGTTACGCCAAGGAGATCACCGTGGCGGCCAAGCTGGGAGGGGGCGACCCCGCCTTCAACCCCCGTCTGCGCATGGCCATCGACAAGGCCAAGACGGAAAACATGCCCAACGACAACATCGATCGGGCCATCAAGAAGGGCACCGGTGAACTGGAAGGGGTGAGCTACGAAGAGATCCGCTATGAGGGTTATGGCCCCGGTGGCGCACCGGTCATCGTGGACTGTCTCACGGACAACCGGGTGCGCACCGTGGCGGATGTGCGTCATGCCTTCAGCAAGTGTGGCGGCAACCTGGGCACGGACGGCTCCGTTGCCTTTCTCTTCAAACATTGCGGCCAGATCATCCTGGCCCCGGGGGCCGATGAGGATCAGGTCATGGAAGTGGCCCTGGAGGCAGGGGCCGAGGACGTGATCGGCAACGAGGACGGTTCCATCGAGGTCATTACCGCGCCCACCACGGACCTGGACACGGTGAAAGATGCTTTGCTGGCCGCGGGCCTGGAGCCCGTGGCGGCGGAGATCACCATGAAGGCCCTGAACGAGACCGAAGTGGGCGGTGACGACGCCGTCAAATTCCAGAAGATGCTGGATATGCTGGATGATCTGGATGACGTGCAGGAGGTCTACACCGCGGCGATCCTGCCGGCATAGGTCCCCGGTGAAGATCCTCGGCCTGGACCCGGGACTGCGTGTGACGGGCTATGGCGTCATCGAGAAGACGGGCCAGCGCCTGAGCTATGTGGCCAGTGGGGTGATCCGCACCCGGGAAGGCGAACTGCCGGAGCGCATCAAGACCGTGTTCGACGGCGTGGTGCAGATCCTGGCCCAATTCCAACCGGATGCCGCCGCCATCGAGAAGGTCTTCGTCAACGTGAATCCCCAATCTACCCTGTTGCTGGGCCAGGCCCGGGGTGCCTGCCTGGCGGCCCTCACCCAGGCCAGCCAGCCGGTATTCGAGTACACCGCCTTGCAGGTGAAGCAGGCAGTGGTGGGTAACGGCCATGCGGACAAGGTCCAGGTGCAGCACATGGTGAGACGCCTGCTGAACCTGCCCGTCGAGCCCCGGCCCGACTCGGCGGATGCCCTGGCCTGTGCCATCTGTCACGCCCATGGCGGCCTGGGTCTGGCCGGCATACAGGGCAGTCGTCGCCGCCGGGCGGGAAGGATGTTGTGAGCGGTCTGGTCGCTACACCCGCGGAACCCACGCCGGAGGCCCTGCAAAATCCGGTGCGCCGCTATGTGCTGGCCACCCGGCCGGCCTTCCTCACCATCACCATTCCCGGTTGCGTGCTGGGTTTTGCCCTGGCTCCGGCCTTCCACTGGGGTCTGGCGGCCCTGAGCCTGGGCCTGGCCCTGCTGGCCCACGCCGGCATCAATGTACTCAACGATTATTACGATCACCTCAACGGCACGGATGCGGCCAATACTGGCCGCCTGTTTCCCTTCACCGGGGGCTCCCGCTTCATCCAGAACCGGGTGCTCAGCCCCCGCCAGACCCTGCTCTATGGCCTGAGCCTGTTTGCCGTGGTCATGCTCGGTGGGCTGTGGCTCATCGCCCACTCGGGTATGGGACTGTTCTGGATCGGCCTGGCGGGTCTGGGCATCGGTTGGACCTATTCGGCCCCCCCGCTCAAACTCAACAGCCGCGGTCTGGGCGAGGTCTGTGTGGCTGCGGGCTTTCTCCTCGTCGTGACGGGTTGCAGCTTCGTACTGCAAGGCAGGACCGATCCCCTGGCCTGGGTCGTGGGCCTGCCCTATGCCCTGCTGGTGACCAATATCCTGTACATCAATCAGTTCCCGGATCGGGAGGCGGATCGACTGGCGGGCAAATGGCATTGGGTGGTGCGCCTGGCCCCCGAGATCGCGGCCCGGGGTTACTGGCTGATCCTGTTGCTGGCCATTCTGGCCTTGCTGCTGGCTGTGCTGGCCGGGGTCCTGACCCCGTGGGCCCTGCTCTCCTTGCCGGGTTTCCTGCCCGCACTGCAGGCGGCCCGCCTGCTGTCCAGGCATGCCCGGGCGCCCGGGTATCTGACCCCGGCCATACGCATGAGCATTCTGGCCGCCCATCTGCAGCCCCTGCTCCTGGCACTGGTGTTGTTCTGGAGCCGGGCATGATCGGGCGTATCAAGGGCATCCTGCTGGAAAAGCACCCTCCCCAGGTACTGGTGGAGGCGGGGGGGCTGGGCTATGAACTGGACGTGCCCATGAGTACCTTTTTCAACCTGCCGGCCACGGGTGAGCCGGTGGTCCTGCTCACCCACTTCGTGGTGCGGGAGGACGCCCAGCTGCTGTATGGCTTTCTCAGTCATAAGGAAAGAGGGGCCTTCCGGGAACTGATCCGCATCTCCGGGGTGGGGC
>CAZVNY010000120.1:0-5440 GCA_964628785.1 uncultured Thiobacillus sp. | reverse complement strand
GAATCCATGCGCAAGCAATGACTTCTGGATCGCCACGTCGCTTCGCTCCGCGCGACGGTGGATTTGATCGGTGTTTCCTTGATGATTTTTTGTTCTGCGCATAGAGGAGTTTGGCATGTCATTTTCCCGTTTGTTGGCCCCCCTGCTGGGCCTGCTGTTTTCTGTGTCCGTCCAGGCCGAGGAGGTCAGCGTGGCGGTGGCCGCCAACTTCACCGCCCCCATGCAAAAGATTGCCGCGGCCTTCGAGCAGGATACCGGCCACAAGGCGCAACTGGCCTTCGGTGCCACCGGCAAGTTCTATGCCCAGATCAAGAACGGTGCCCCCTTCCAGATGCTCCTGTCCGCCGACGATGAAACCCCGGCGAAGCTGGAACGGGAAGGCATGGCCCAGGCCGGCAGCCGCTTCACCTACGCCGTGGGTGCCCTGGTGCTGTGGTCCGCCCAGCCGGGCTATGTGGATGCAAGCGGGGAAGTGTTGCGCCAGGGTGGCTTCAAGAAGATCGCCCTGGCCAACCCCAGGCTGGCACCCTATGGCAAGGCGGCGGTGGAGACGCTCACGGCCCTGGGCCTAGCAGACAGCCTGGCCCCCCGCTTCGTGCAGGGGGAAAACATTGCTCAGACCTTCCAGTTCGTCAGCACGGGCAATGCCGAGTTGGGCTTCGTGGCCCTGTCCCAGGTGATGCAGGACGGCCGCATCACCGCAGGCTCTGCCTGGCAGGTGCCGGGCCGGCTGCATGCCCCCATTCGCCAGGATGCCGTGATCCTGGCCCGGGGCAAGGGCAACGCAGCCGCCGAGGCCCTGGCCAAATACCTGCAGGGTGAGAAGGCCCGGGGCATCATCCGAGCCTATGGCTACCAAATCTGAGTCTTGGCAGCAGGCGCCTGGATGGAACTCGATGCGGCGGATCTGACCGCCATCCGCCTGACCCTGGAGCTGGCGGCCACCACCACCCTGATTTTGCTGGTGCTGGGCACCCCCATCGCCTGGTGGCTGGCGCGCACCCGTTCCCGCTGGAAGGGGCCCGTGGCGGCAGTGGTGGCCCTGCCCTTGGTGCTGCCCCCCACGGTGATGGGCTTTTATCTGCTGGTGGCCCTGGGGCCCAATGGTTTTGGTGGGCAGCTCACGCAAGCCTTGGGATGGGGGCTTTTGCCCTTTACCTTTGCCGGTCTGGTGGTGGCCTCGGTGGTCTACTCCCTGCCCTTTGTGGTGCAGCCGCTGCAGAACGCCTTTCAGGCCCTGGGCGACGCTCCCCTGGAGGCGGCCGCCACCCTGCGGGCCTCGCCCCTGGACAGTTTCTTCAGTGTCGTGCTGCCCCTGGCCCGACCCGGCTACCTCACCGCCATGGTGCTGGGCTTTGCCCACACCGTGGGGGAGTTCGGCGTGGTGTTGATGATCGGCGGCAATATTCCTGGTCAGACCCGGGTGGTATCGATGCAGATCTACGATCACGTGGAGGCCATGGAGTACGCCCAGGCTCATGGTCTGGCCTTCACCATGGTGGTGTTCGCCTTCCTGGTGCTGTGGGCCCTGTATCACTTCAATCCCCTCAACCCCCTGGGCAGGAGATGATGTCGGAGGATTTTTCAGAGGCCGGTATCCGAGCTCGTTTTGGGCTGGACTATGGGGGCTTTGCCCTGGCGGTGGATCTGAGTTTGCCAGGACGGGGCGTGACGGCCCTGTTCGGTCCATCCGGCTCCGGCAAGACCACGCTGCTGCGCTGCATTGCCGGTCTTGAGCGGACGTCGGACGGATTTTTGCAGGTCAATGGTCAGGTCTGGCAGGATGGACAGCAATTTTTGCCCACCCACCGCCGCCCCTTGGGCTACATGTTTCAGGAGGCCAGTCTGTTTCCTCATCTGAACGTGCGCCGCAACCTGGAGTTTGGTCTGCGCCGGGTGCCTGCCCGAGAGCGACAAGTGAGCCTGGAGCAGGCCATCGAGCTGCTGGGGATAGGTCATCTGCTGGCGCGCAGCCCTCAGCACCTGTCCGGTGGAGAGCGTCAGCGGGTGGGCATTGCCCGGGCCCTGGCAGTGAGTCCCCGCCTCCTGCTCATGGACGAGCCCCTGGCGGCCCTGGATCTGGCTCGCAAACAGGAGATCCTGCCGTATTTGGAACGTCTGCACGCCGAGCTGGCGATACCGGTGCTGTATGTCAGTCATGCTCCGGATGAAGTGGCCCGTCTGGCGGATCATCTGGTGGTGCTGGACCAGGGTCAGGTGGTGGCCCAGGGCCCTTTGGAAAGTACGCTGAGCCGCGTGGACCTGCCCATACGCCTGGCGGAGGACACCGGCGTGGTGCTCGCCACCCGGGTGGCGGAGCGGGACGAGACCTGGGGCCTGGTGCGGGTGAACTTCAGCGGCGGCAGCCTGTGGGTGCGGGATGCTGGTCATGCCATCGGCCAGTCCGTGCGCGTGCGCATCCTGGCCCGGGACGTGAGCCTGGCCCTGGCGCGCCAGGAAGGCACCAGCATCCTCAACCTGTTGCCGGGTCAGGTGGCGGAGATCGTTGTCGATGAGGACCCGGCCCTGGCCCTGGTGCGCTTGCAGGTAGGGGAGGCGCATCTGATAGCCCGCCTGACACGCCGCTCGGCTGCGGCCCTGGAGCTGGTTCCAGGCAAGATGGTCTGGGCCCAGATCAAGGCCGTGGTCCTGATAGGCTGAAGCCTTTCGTTCCGTATAAGGCGGGTCTGTGTGTCCGACCCGTGGGCGGATTTGGCCCCCTGTGCCTTGCCGCCCGGGACTAAGATGCGCTCATTCCATCGCCATGAAAAACCCCCGGCATGACGGCACGATCCCCGACCTTTCCGGCCACCCGCCTGTTGGTCTTTGCCGTGGTGGCAGCGGCCTTCACCAATATTTATCTCACGCAACCGGTGCTGCCCATCCTGGCGACGGAATTTGGCGTGGATGCGGCCACCGCCTCCCTCACGGTCTCCGCCACCATCCTGGGGATCGCCCTCTCCAATCTGCCCTTCGGCCGCCTGGGGGATCGCTACCCTCTGCGGCCCCTGCTGCTCCTGGGCGGGGGCCTGGTGGCCCTGGCGGGCTTGGCCTGTGCCCTGACCCAGAGCTTCTCCCTGCTGGTGTTGGGTCGCTTCATCCAGGGCCTGTTCATCCCCGCTCTGACCACCTGTGTGGCGGCCTACATGGCCAACAACCTGCCCGTGCAACGGCTGAACGTGGCCATGGGCGTTTTCGTTGCCGCCACGGTGGTGGGCGGGCTGGGAGGCCGCCTGCTGGGAGGTTTTCTGCATCCTCCCCTGCATTGGCGTTATGCCTTCGTCAGCGCCGCGCTGCTGCTCTTGCTGGCGGTGTGGGCCGCAGCCCGCTGGCTGCCCCGGGTGGGGGTGCGGCCCCATCATGCCCTGGGGGAGGTGGGCTTCCGCAGTCTGTTGACCTCCTGGTCCGTGCTGCGCCTGTATGCGGTGGGCTTCGGGGCCTTCTGGGTGTTTTCCGCCACCTTCAATTTTCTGCCCTTTCATCTCAGCGAACCCCCCATCTCCGCCTCCACCTCCCTCATCACCTCCCTGTACGTGGCCTATCTCATCGGCGCGGTGACGGGTCCCCTGTCTGGTCGCCTGGCCAACCGTTTCGGGGCGGGTCGCACCATGGTCCTGGGGGCGGTGGTGCTGGGGGTGTCCCTGCTGGGCTTGCTGCTGCCCAACCTGGGTATGGTGGTGTTGGCCCTGCTGGGCAGTTGCGCCGGCTTTTTCACCACCCATGCCGCTGCCGCCGGTGCACTGAACAGCCGGCTCACCGCCAGCCGGGGGCGGGGCAATGCCCTCTATGTACTGTTCTACTACGTGGGTGGTGCAGTGGGCATCACCGCCAGCGGCTATGTCTGGCGTTATGGTGGCTGGCCCATGGTGCTGGCCCTGAATGGCCTGATACTGGCCATCCCCCTGGGGGTGGGCCTGCTGGAGATGCGTTTGCGCCGAGGCTTGGACCAGGCCACTGAGCGGGCCTGAAATACACCCGGGTTTCAGGGTGGTGGCCTTGCTGGCTTGCCCCGTTGTCAGGAAGTCACCGCCAGGGCGGCACCCCGCAGGCCGATGTCCCTGTCCAGGATCACGGCCACGGGGATTTCCTGCATCCACGCGCTGAAGCGGCCCTTGGCATGGAATCCCTGCAGAAATTCCGTGCCTTGCAGGAGGGGCAGGTTCTTGGGCGGGATGCCGCCGGCGAGGAAGACGCCGCCTCGGGCCCGGGCCAGCAGGGCGATGTCCCCTGCCACCTGGCCGTAGATGCGCGCGAACAGTTGCATGGCCCGGCGGGCCGTCGCATCGCTACCCGCCAGGGCGGTCTGGCTGATGGCCTGGGCGGGGACGGGCTGGGCCAGCAGGGAAGGTTCCGCCAGTCCCGCCTCCCGGGCACAGAAGCGATAAATGTCCACGATGCCCGGACCGGAGACCAGGCGCTCCACAGATACCCGACCATGTTGCTCGCGTAGGAAGGCAAGCAGGCGGTCCTGCTCGGCATCCAGGGGGGCGAAGCCCATGTGGCCCCCTTCCGAGGGCAGGGGGCGGGAGCGGATATGGCGGGGCAGGCACAGGCTGACCCCCAGGCCGGTACCGGCGCCAACGGCTACCCGCATGCCCTCCGTGTCGGCTTGTCCTGCCTGCAGCACCTGCAGGTCCGGGGTCTGCAGGATGTCCAGGCCCCAGCCTACGGCAGTGAAATCGTTGAGCAGGCCGACCCGCTCCAGGCCCAGCTCCCGGGCCAGGGCGCCGGCCTCGATGTGCCAGTCCAGGTTGGTGAAATGCACCCGCTCGCCATTCGTGGGACCGGCCACCGCCAGTGAGGCCCATTTGGGGTGATGGCCGTGTTTCTTCAGATAGGTGGCCAGTATGGCGGTCAGACTGCTGTATTCGGCATTGCGATAATGCTGTACGTGCATCAGGCTCACATGCCTGCCAGCGGCCTGTGCCATGGCCAAACGGCTGTGGGTGCCGCCGATATCCCCCACCAGGATGCTCAGGACCATGGTCTGGCTCCTCCCTTCATGAGGCTGCCTCGCGTTCCTGGGCATGTTCCTGCTTGGCCTGGGCACAGGCCGCCACCGCCGCTGCCAGACATTCGTCCAGGCCGGACCACTGGGGCGAGACCTGCACCAGGCCGATGCTGGTACTGACCTGATAGGCCTGGTCCTCCCACTGCAGGACATGGTTGTCCATGCTCTCCCTGAGGTTCTGCAAGATGGTCCGCGCCATGTCGGCGGGACAGGCCCGCAGCAGGATGGCGAACTCGTCCCCTGCCATGCGGGCGAGCAGGTCCGTGTCGCGGATGTGGTCCCGCATCACCATGGCCAGCCGGCGCAGCATCTCGTTGCCGGCGGCATGTCCTGCCTGCGCGTTGATCTGTTTGAACTGGTTCAGGTCGATGTAGAGCAGGAACATGGGATGGTCCGCCGCGCGTTTGCTGGCCAGCACCCGCAGCAGGC
>CAZVNY010000119.1:0-5441 GCA_964628785.1 uncultured Thiobacillus sp. | reverse complement strand
GGCAGGTGGGTGATGCGTACCGCCGAGTCCGTGCGGTTGACGTGCTGCCCGCCGGCGCCGCTGGCACGGTAGGTGTCGATGCGCAGTTCGGTAGGATTGAGCTGGATGTCCACCAGGGGATCGGCCTCGGGCATCACCGCCACGGTGCAGGCCGAGGTATGGATGCGGCCCTGGGACTCGGTCTCCGGCACCCGCTGTACCCGGTGACCGCCGGATTCGAACTTGAGCCGGGAATAGGCGCCCTGGCCGCTGATCTTGCAGATGACCTCCTTGTAGCCCCCCACTTCCCCCGGGCTGTCCGAGACGATCTCCAGCTTCCAGCCCTGGCGTTCGCTATAGCGGGCATACATGCGCAGCAGGTCGCCGGCGAACAGGGCGGATTCGCTGCCGCCGGTGCCGGCGCGGATCTCCAGGAAGAGGTTGCGCTCGTCATTGGGGTCCCGGGGCAGGAGCAGGACCTGCAGTTCCCGTTCCAGGACTTCCTGGCGCGTCTGGGCGGCCTCCATCTCCTCCTGGGCGAAGGCCCGCATGTCCGGATCCGTGAGCAGGTCCCGGGCGGTGCGCAGGTCTGCACCGGCCTGCTGCCAGGCCCGGTAGTGTTCCACCAACGGGGTGATCTCGCTGTGCTCCCGGTTGAACCTGCGGAACTGGTCCATGTCCGTGGTGGCGGTGTCGCTGGCCAGGAGGGCGTCCAGCTCCGCGAGACGATCCACCAGGTGTTCGAGCTTGGACTGGAGGGAGGGCTTCATGGGGGCTTGCGGGAGGCAAGGGACAGGGCAGGAAAGCCGGCAGGACAGCCTGCCAGCGTGCCCTGCGCGCAGCCCTAATCGTGGTGCAGGTTGTAGAGGCGGGAGACCAGGCGCACCAGGTCTTCCCGCTCGGCGGCGGCGGCCTGGTTCAGGGCGTGGCAGGGCTCGTGCAGCATCTTGTTGAGCAGGCCCCGGGCCAGGGCTTCCAACACCTGGTGGGGCTCGTCACCCCGGGTCAGGGCCCGGTGGGCCTTTTCCAGTTCATGCCGGCGCATGCGCTCGCCATGATCCCGCAGGCTGCGGATCACCGGCACGGTCTGGCGGGTGTCCATCCAGTGCATGAACTCGTATACCCGGGCGGAGATGATGGCCTCGGCCTGGTTGACGGCGGCCTGGCGACTGTCGTGGCCCTGGCGCACCACTTCCCCCAGGTCGTCCACGGTGTAGAGGAACACGTCGTCCAGTTCCCCCACCTCGGTCTCCACGTCCCGGGGCACGGCCAGGTCCACCATGAAGATGGGCCGGCGTTTGCGCAGCTTCACCGCCCGCTCCACCATGCCCAGGCCCACGATGGGCAGGGGGCTGGCGGTGGAGGTGACCAGGATGTCGAACTCCGGCAACAGGTCCGGCAGGGCGTTCAGGGCAGCGGCCTCGCCACCGAACTTGTTGGCCAGGTCCCGGGCCCGTTCCACGGTGCGGTTCACCACCATCATGCGCCGGGGATTGCGGGCGGCGAAGTGGGTGGCCACCAGTTCGATCATCTCGCCGGCCCCGATGAACAGGGCCGCCTGGCCGGAAATGCTGGGGAAGATGCGCTCCGCCAGGGTGACGGCGGCGGCAGACATGGACACCGTGTTGGCGCCGATCTCGGTGGCGGTGCGGACTTCCTTGGCCACGGAGAAGGTGCGCTGGAACAGCTTGTTGAGCAGCAGGCCCAGGGTGCCGGCATCCTGGGCCTTCTCCGCGGCCTGCTTCATCTGACCCAGGATCTGGGTCTCGCCCAGCACCATGGAGTCCAGACCCGAGGCCACCCGGAAGGCATGATTGGCGGCCTGTTCCTGGGGCAGCTGGTAGATGTAGGGCTTCACGTCCTTGGCGGGCAGGCCATGGAAGCTGGCCAGCCAGTCCGCCACCTGGGCGGGCTCATTGGTGTTGACGTAGACCTCGGTGCGGTTGCAGGTGGAGAGGATCGCCGCCTCCCGGGCAAGGTGACGCTCCCCGGTGACGTCGGCCAGGGCGCGTGCCAGGATGTCCGGCGGAAACGCCACCCGTTCGCGGATGGCGACAGGGGCGGTGTGATGGTTCACGCCACAGGTAAAAAGCTGCATTCCACTGCGAAATCAAGCAATTGATGCCGCGCATTGTAGCGCGAAGACGAAGCTTGGACAGGGGGCAGTCGCAATAGCTCCCAACCCCCGGTATGACCCCCTTGCTTACAGGTTTTGCGCGCTGTAGGTCACGCTCATGACATGGCTTTGCCCGGCGGGGACCGTCACCACGTTGTCCAGGGCGTTGGCCGATTCCACGCAGACCATGCCGCGCCAGCCACCTCGACCCGCCACCACGGATCCCAGGTCCCCCATCTTGGTGGCCTTTTCCGCCCAGGGGGTCCATACCACCGTGCAGCGGGAGCCGGTCTTTTCCACCAGGATGCGGCGTTTCAGCTCGGGATCCTCGATGACACAGGCAGCATCGGTGTTGACGTAGACCCGGTCCACTTCCCCGTCGCAGGTCAGCAGGCCGGTCTGGGTCCGGCGTTCACCGCCGGCCACCTTGTCCACGTATTCGCAGCCTTCCAGGCCGCCGATGGTGATGTTGGCGATGTCGCCGATGCGGAAATAGGTATGCAGGGCCTCGCCGATGGTGATGTCCTCGCTGCCCATGTTGCTGGTGGTGAGCTGGACGTGCAGTTGCCGGCCGATGACGGCCTTCATGTCCAGGCGGCAGGGATGGGGCCACTGGACCCGGGTCTGGGCCGTATCCAGCAGCTGCAGGTGGATTTCCGTCTCGCCGGAGGCCGCCTGGGCGGTACCCGTCACCTGCCACGGCACGGTGCGGGCAAAGCCGTGGCCAGGATAGCCGCTTTCCGTGGCATGGGGACCGAACCAGGGCCAGCACACGGGTACTCCCCCGCGGATGGACTTGCCCGGGGCAAAGCTGGCCGCATCGGAGAGCCAGACCACGGGTTCGACCTGATCCCTGGGTTGAAAAGTGGTGATGTGGGCCCCTTGCAGACACAGGCCGGCGCTGCCCAGAGCGTTGTCGATTTCGGCGAAGATCAGGTCACCGGGACCCTGGGTGAATTTCAGTGTGGGCAGGGCGAAACGCTGGTTGAGATCGTCCAGGCTTTGGCGGCTGGGCATGTGCACTCTCCTGATCATGTGTTGGGCGGAATTTTGTCCTACCGGGCGGGGGATGGGGGATTCAGCTGCCCGCCCGCAGCATCACCAGCCAGTTGCCGATGGCCACCCCGGCGCAGAGCAAGGCCAGCAGGCTGCCGCCCCGGCCAGCGCGCAGCCTGAGTGCCAGGGTGATGTAGAGGGCCGTGGCGATGGCATTGAAGGGCAGCCAGACCAGGGTCTTGAACCAGATGGCTATTTCCGGGTCCGCCACATTGCCCAGCATGCCGTAGACGAAGAGGGCGTTGACCGCCAGGGAGGCCACCAGAAAGCCATGCCAGCTGCGAAAGCGACCCAGGCCGCCCTGCTCCGGCGCTGCCGGGGTGAGGCCTTCCTGCTCTGGGCGCTCAGACGACACGGGGGGAGGGGGCTGCAGCGGGTGGTGGTTGCAGCATGGGCATCAGAGCAAGGAGGGGGTCACGCAGGATGCCTCGCCCGGGTCCGGCATGACATTGCCCGAAGGCAGGGATGCGACCCGGAAGCGGGATGCGATGCCGCCCTCACGCCTTTTTTTCCACCTGTGACACGTCCCGCACGGCGCCATTGGCCGCCGACGTGGTCATGGCGGGCGACCGCGGACGGCGGAGCAGGGGCCCCGCCTGCAGGCGGGGATGCGACCCGGGAGCGGGATGCGATGCGGCCCTCACGCCTTTCTTTCCACCTGTGACACGTCCCGCACGGCACCATTGGCCGCCGAGGTGGTCATGGCGGCATACGCCCGCAGGGCGGCGGAGACCGGACGATTGCGATTGCGGGGTTTCCAGGCCTGGGTACCCCGGGCCTCCATCTCGCCCCAGCGGCGGGAGAGTTCTTCCGCTTCCACCTTGATGTGGATGCGGCGCTGGGGGATGTCGATCTCGATGATGTCCCCCTCTTCCACCAGGCCGATGGCGCCGCCTTCTGCCGCCTCCGGCGAGACATGGCCGATGGACAGGCCCGAGGTACCACCGGAGAAGCGGCCGTCGGTAATGAGGGCGCATGCCTTGCCCAGGCCCATGGATTTCAGATAGCTGGTGGGGTAGAGCATCTCCTGCATGCCGGGACCGCCCCGGGGGCCCTCGTAACGGATGATGAGCACGTCACCGGCCTGGATGCGGCCCCCCAGGATGGCCTCCACGGCGGTGTCCTGGGATTCGAATACCCGGGCGGGGCCGCTGAAGGTGAGGATGTGCTCATCCACACCGGCGGTCTTGACGATGCAGCCTTCCAGGGCCAGGTTGCCGTACAGCACTGCCAGGCCGCCGTCCTGGGAATAGGCGTGTTCCAGGTTGCGGATACAGCCCTGGGCCCGGTCCACATCCAGGCTGGGGTAGTGCCTGTCCTGGCTGAAGGCCGTCTGGGTGGGCACGCCCCCGGGGGCGGCCTTGAAGAATTCCAGCACCGCGGCATCCTGGGTGCGCATCACGTCCCACAGTTCCAGGGCCTCGCCCAGGGTCCGGCTGTGCACCGTGGGGCAGTCCCGGCGCAGCAGGCCGGCCCGGTCCAGCTCCCCCAGGATGGCCATGACCCCGCCGGCGCGATGCACGTCTTCCATGTGGTATTCCGCCGTGCTGGGCGCCACCTTGGCCAGATGCGGCACTTGCCGGGACAGCTGGTCGATGTCCTGCATGCCGAAGTCGACCCCCGCCTCCCGGGCCGCCGCCAGCAGGTGCAGCACGGTGTTGGTGGAGCCCCCCATGGCGATGTCCAGGCACATGGCGTTCTCGAAGGCAGCAAAACTGGCGATGCTGCGGGGCAGCACACTGGCGTCATCCTCTTGATAGTAGCGTCGGGTCAGCTCCACGATGAGGCGGCCGGCACGCAGGAACAGGTCCTTGCGCGCGGCATGGGTGGCCAGCAGGGAGCCGTTGCCCGGCAGGGACAGGCCCAGGGCCTCGGTGAGGCAGTTCATGGAGTTGGCAGTGAACATGCCGGAGCAGGAACCGCAGGTGGGGCAGGCGGAACGCTCGACGTCCTGCACCTCGGTATCGGTATTGTGCTGGTCGGCCGCCTCCACCATGGCGTCGATGAGGTCGATCATGCGTTTCTGCCCGTGCCATTGCACCTTGCCCGCCTCCATGGGGCCGCCGGAGACGAAGACGGTGGGGATGTTCAGGCGCATGGCGGCCATGAGCATGCCCGGGGTGATCTTGTCACAGTTGGAGATGCACACCATGGCATCGGCGCAGTGGGCGTTCACCATGTATTCCACGGAATCCGCGATCAGGTCCCGGGAGGGCAGGCTGTAGAGCATGCCGCCGTGGCCCATGGCGATGCCGTCGTCCACGGCGATGGTGTTGAACTCCTTGGCCAC
>CAZVNY010000118.1:0-5457 GCA_964628785.1 uncultured Thiobacillus sp. | reverse complement strand
GCCCTGTATTACATGGGCTGGATCTTCATCTGGCAGGACTACCCCCATGGCGGCAATCCCCTGGGGGCCCTGCTATTGCTGGCGCTGTTCGTGCCTGCGGTGGCGGGCTGCGCCAGCCTGCTGGGCTGGTGGCTGGCGGAGCGGGAGCGGGCCCTGCAGGTGCTGCTCTTCACCTCCCTGCCCCTGGCCTTTCTCGGCGGTTTCACCTGGCCCGCCGAGGCCCTGCCTGCTCTCCTGCAATGGCTGCGCTGGCTCTCCCCCAGCACGGCGGGCATCCAGGCCAGCCTGCGCCTGAACCAGATGGGCGCCTCCCTGGACACGGTGCTGCCCCACTTGCTGGTCCTGGCCACCCTGGCACTGCTCAGCTGGGCCGGGGTCCTGCTCCTGGCACGCCGGCAGCAGCAGCGCCCGGGCTGAAGCGCCCGCTGCCACCCCCGGATCAGGTCTGCTGCAAGGCGATGCTGCGGGCCCGCAGCTGGCCACAGCCCGCCTCCACGTCCTGGCCGGCGGAATCCCGCAGCCGGGTGACGATGCCCCGGCGCTGCAGCAGCTTTGCCAGATGCAGGGCATGAGCCTGCTCCGGCCGGTGGAAACCCAGGCCCGGCACGTTGTTGTAGGGGATGAAGTTCATCATGGCGTACTTGCCTGCCAACAGGCGGGCAACGGCCTCCACTTCCGCCTCGCTGTCGTTCACCCCCGCCAGCAGGGTCCACTGATACTGGATGGGGTAGCCCGTAGCCAGGGCATAGGCCTCCCCCCGGGCCACCAGTTCCGCCGGGTCCATGACCGGGGCGTGGGGCAGGAGGCGGGCGCGCAGTTCCGGGCGGGTGGTGTGCAGGGACAAGGCCAGGGCGGGTTTCACCGGCCCCTGCAGCAGGCGCTCGAAGATGCGCGCATCCCCCACCGTGGAAAACACCAGGTTCTTGTGCCCGATGCCCCCTGCCGTGCCCAGGCAGTGAATGGCCTCCAGCACGTTGTCCAGGTTGTGGGCCGGCTCCCCCATGCCCATGAACACCACCTTGTGCACCGACCGCAGCTGCCGGGCCCGGGCCACCTGGGCCACGATCTCCGCGCTGCCCAGCTGGCGCTGCAGGCCCTGGCGCCCGGTCATGCAGAAGGTGCAGCCCACCGCGCAGCCCACCTGGGTGGAGACGCACAGGCCGTTCCTGGGCAGGAGCACCGCCTCCACGCTCTGGCCATCCGCCAGGGCCAGGAGCAGGCGCAGGGAGGCATCCCGCCCCGGATGGCTGGACACCGGGCGCACCAGGCCCTCCAGTTCCGCCTGCAAGTCGGGCAGCACGCTTCTGACCGCCCTGGGCAGGAAGTCCTCGGTGCGGCTGCGGCGCCGATCCAGGGAAACCTGCTGCACCCAGGCCCGCAGCACCCGCTGCACGTGGGCCGGCCGGGCCCCCAGGGACTCCAGACAGCCGCGAACGTGGGCGACACGCGGGCGGGGGGGCAGAAAATCGGGCATCAGCGCCCTCCCCCGCCCGATGCCCGCCTGAGCACCCGGTCCATCATGCTGGTGGACAGCAGCCGCCGCAGCCACCAGAAGGCCACGGCGGGCACGGTGACGGGGTAGCGGGGCCGCGGCCGCGGGCTCTCCAGGGCGTGCACCACCCTGGCCAGCACTGCCTCCGGCGGCAGGGTGAAGGGGGCGGCGGGGCCGGGTTTGTGCAGGCGGGCCAGCTGCTGCGCGTAGCTGGCCCGGTGCACGCTGTTGCGCCAGTCGATGTGGCGTTCGAAATGGGGCAGGCAGTTCTCGCGGAATTTCGAGGTGATGGGCCCCGGCTCCACCAGGCTGAGATGGATGCCCGTGCCATGCAGCTCCTGGCGCAGGGTGTCCACCAGGCCCTCCAGGGCGAACTTGGCCGCCACATAGGCCCCCCGGTAGGGAAAGGCGGCATAGCCCAGCACCGAGCTGTTGTAGACGATGCGTCCATGCCCCTGGGCGCGCATGACGGGCAGCAGCAGGTTGCTCAGCTCCACCCAGCCGAACAGGTTGGTCTCGAACTGGGCCCGCAGGGCCGCGCGGCTCAGGTCCTCCACCGCCCCCACCTGGCCGAAGCCAGCGTTGTTGAACAGGGCATCGAGGCGGCCGCCGCTGCGCGCCAGCACGTCTGCCACCCCGGCCCGGATGCTGGCGGAATCGTCCAGGTCCAGGGGCAGGGCCTCCAGGCCCATGGCCGCGAGCACCTCCACGTCCGCCTGGCGCCGGGCCGTGGCGTATACCCGCCAACCCCGGGCCGCCAGGCCCTTGGCCACGGCCAGGCCGATGCCGGAGGAACAACCGGTGATGAGGATGCCGGGGGGCTGGGGGGAAGAGGGCGTGTGCCGGTGGGGGGCCATGGGGGGATTTTCCCACGCCAATGCCCGGCGCCCCAGCCTGTACCATCCACCCATCCTTGCCGCCGGAGTAGCCCATGAACCCCCGCATCGAAGAACTCATGCGCCGCATCCAGGAACTGCAGGCGGAGCTGGAAGCAGACCTGGAGGCCAAGCGGGCCCAGTTCCGCTACCGCATCGAAGACCACCGGGTGCGCTTCGAGCGGGAAATGCAGGCCATGCAGCAGCGCCTGCGGCGCAGCAGCCTGCGCTACCTGCTGGACGCGCCCCTGCTCTACATCCTTACCGCCCCGGTCATCTATGGCGCCCTCCTGCCCCTGCTCCTGCTGGACCTGGCGGTGAGCAGCTACCAGTGGATCTGCTTTCCCGTCTACCGCATCCCCCGGGTGCGGCGCCGGGACTACTTTGCCTTCGACCGGGGCCTGCTGCCCTACCTGAACTGGATCGAGCGCATGAACTGCGCCTATTGCAGCTATGGCAACGGCCTGCTGGCCTACGCCCGGGAGATCGTGGCGCGCACGGAGCAGTTCTGGTGCCCCATCAAGCATGCCCGGCGCCTGGCCCAGAGCCACGAACGCTACCCCCTGTTCCTGGACTACGGCGACGGCGAACGTTACCTGGCCGAGCTGGAACGCCTGCGCAAGGCGTTCCCCCGTGACTGAAGGGCATGCCTCCCCGGCGGCCAGGCAGAAAAAAGCCCGCCCCGAGGGGCGGGCTTCCCGCGGGGGGGTAAGAATTACTGCTTGCGCCGGCGCGTGGCCGCCAGACCCATCAGGCCCAGGCCCAGCAGGGCCAGGGAAGCAGGCTCGGGCACGTCGTGGGTGGTGATGCCGTTGTAGAAGGCCAGCATGTCCTGGTTGCCCTTGACGGTCAGGGCCAGGACGTTGTCCGCCACCGCCCCCGGCACAGCCACATTTATCCCGGAGAGCATGGTGCTGGCCAGGGTCAGCGCCCCGCTCATGCCATTCTGGAATTTGATCTTCCCGTCTGAGACATTCCAGTTCCCAAGGTCTTCCCAGACCACTTCCCAGACGGCCAGCTGCAATGCCTGGGCCTCCTGCTTGCTCAGGCCCGCCAGAGGTTCGTAGAGGTCCAGCAGCTGACTGATGTAGCCTGCCCGTTCCACCCCCATGCCGCCCATGCTCTCGCTGCCGGAGGCCAGGTCCTTGACCACGAAGAGGTATTGACCGCCCCAGCTGCTGGATTCACTCGGCTCGATGCACAGGGTGAGGAACGAATTTTCGTCCTGCAGCAGATCGCCCCCATGCCAGTCCCCGCCGTCACGATGGAAGCTGTAGAGACCGGCGGAAACGGCATTGTATGCGCCGCCGTCCAGGCTCATCTCCACCCCACCGCCATACAGGCTGCCGGAGATGAGCGTGGCCTGCAGGGTGTCCGCGCCGGCCACCCCGGCCCCCGTCAGCAGAGCCAAAGCCAGTGGGATTGCGGGCATCCGCCCCTGTCCTTTTGTCCTGTGTGCCTGTTTCGCTTGCATGGCTGTCTCCATTGCGTCTGTGTCTGTCAACCCGTACCGCCGCCCAGTGGCTGGTTTTGCACTGGGAAGCCCTTGCCCGTACAAAAGCAATCACCATGCCACATACATAACTATTTGTTTTTACAATGGAGTAGATAGTTCTAGCGGAGAAGGACGGAAAATTTTTCGACAGTTTTGACGGTTTTTCTGACGTCTCTTTTGGCGGCCTGGTGCAACACCCGCGACGTTCATGGCCCTGACGTTCGTGCGCGTCACCCCCCACGGAACCTGCAACGGCGAATCACCTTGCACGGTTCCCTCTCTTCAGCCTCTCCCTGCCCTCTCCCTCAGCCCCTCCCCCGCAGGCGGGGGAGGGGCTGAGGGAGAGGGAAACAGGCAGGGCGTTCGTTTTTTGCGGTGTCTATTAAAAGTCATGCCCGTTAGTTCAGCGTTTGCCCAAGTCCCTGCTACTCCACAATCCCTGCCCGAGGTTTGCAGAGCCGGGCCCGGGCCTTATCCTCCCCCTCCTCACACGACCAATCCGCTTCTGACCATGTCTGCAAAACCCGCCACCACCCGCCTGAAACCCATGCGTGTGGGCAAGCCCACCCCGGAGCTCTATGACCTGCCCACCCTGGGCATGGATACCCAGACCCTGTTCCAGGACATCCGGCGCTACTTCGGTGTCTTCCTGGGACGGGATCAGCACTGCCATTCCACCCATTACCCCTACCACTCCCTGGCCCTACCCCTGCGGGACCGCCTCATGGAGCGCTGGAAGAACACCCGCCAGGCCTACGAGCAGGTGGATGCCAGACATGCCTATTACCTGTCCCTGGAGTTCCTCATGGGCCGCACCCTGGGCAATACCCTGCTCAACCTGGGCCTGGGCCAGGTGGCCGGCGACAGCCTGCGGCAGTTGGGCCTGGACCTGGAAGAGCTCATCGACGTGGAGCCGGATGCCGGCCTGGGCAATGGCGGCCTGGGGCGCCTGGCCGCCTGCTTCCTGGACAGCTGCGCCACCCTGCAACTGCCCGTCATGGGCTATGGTATCCGTTACGAGTACGGCATGTTCCGCCAGGACGTCGAAAACGGCCGCCAGGTGGAAGAACCGGACCACTGGCTGCGCAACGGCAACCCCTGGGAGCTGGAGCGCCCGGAACACACCCGCCGCATCCAGTATTACGGCCGCACCGAAACCTATGTGGACGAGCGGGGCTGCGAATGCGTGCGCTGGGTGGACAGCGAGGACGTGCTGGCGGTGCCCTATGACACCCCCATCCCGGGCTATCGCAACGATACGGTGAACGTGCTGCGCCTGTGGAAGTCCTGCGCCACGGACGAGTTCGACCTGAAGGAGTTCAATGCCGGCTCCTACACCGAATCCGTGGCGACGAAGAACGAGGCGGAGAACATCAGCATGGTGCTCTACCCCAACGATGCCAGCGAAAACGGCAAGGCCCTGCGCCTGAAGCAGCAATACTTCCTGGCCTCCTCCAGCCTGCAGGATGTGCTGGCGCGCTGGAAGTATTACCACCGTGACGCAAACAACCGCCCGGACATGCGGGAATTCGCCGCCAAATGGGGCACGAACGGCTTCGGAAATAATCTATCAAAAACGTTTTCAAGGGATGAAA
>CAZVNY010000117.1:0-5484 GCA_964628785.1 uncultured Thiobacillus sp. | reverse complement strand
TGGCAGGACTGGCAACAAGAGTCGCCAGTGTCGATGCAAGTGCAAGTTTCTTCATGATGTGCTCCAGTTCTTGATGCGTTGCAAGGCGATTACGTCATTCATGGCCGGCAAGGGGGTTGCCGACGTGAAAACTTAAAAGCACAAGTCGTGCCAAAAAAACAAAATGTTTTTTAAACAGTGAGTTGCATCACAGGCTGACATTCGCAAGGCGGCCAGTGTAAAAAAAACCGACGTTGGTCGGTTTTCAAAGTGGTTTATTTGTGCTGGGTCAGCGTGGTTCTTCTGCATCAGGCGGCTGATCCTGGGGGCTGTCCGGGAGGGGTATCGGGCCATCCTGGCCTTTGACCCGGGCATGGACTTCGCCGCTGGCTTCCTGGGCGGTGAGGATTTCCTCTCCCGTCATGGTCTGGGTGAGCTTGTCCCGCATCACCAGGGCGTCACCATGGCCTTTGGCGGCAGCGATGTTGAGCCAGATGTAGGCGGATTTCTTGTCCACCGGGCCGGCCAGGCCGTCACGATAGAACAGGCCCAGGCGGTATTCCGCCTCCAGGTGGCCTTGTTCGGCGGCCTTCAGGTAGTGGGCCTGGGCGGTGCGGAAGTTCTGTACCGTGCCATAGCCATATTGATAGGCCTGGCCCAGCAGGTAATGGGCATCGGTGTGGCCCCGGCCGGCGGCTTTCTGCAGCCAGTGCAGGGCCTCGCTGTAGTTGTCCTGGTGCCAGAGGGTACGGCCCAGTTCGTACTGGGCCTGGGGATCCCCCTTGCCGGCCTGTACGCGCAGACCAGCCAGGTTTTCGGCCTCCGCGGCGGACATGGAGGGGACCTCCGTGGAGGTGGGGCCGCTCACGAAATACAAGCCGACGCCCAGGGCCAGCAGCAGCAGCGCCCCGGCGGCATATTTGAACACCCGGGGGTGGGGCGTGACGGTCTCCACCTTGAAGTGTTTGTGGCAGCTGCGGCAGCGATACACCACATGTTCCGAGCCGCGACCGGCCTTGCGCGAGGGGCGCACGTCCTGGCTGCCGCAGTAGCTGCAGGTAATGGCGGAATCCGGGGCGGGGCTGTCGTCGTGGCTATGTCTTTTCATGGGTCGATGTGTGGCACAGGCACTCAGACGCTGATTCCCTGCCCTGGTTTGTTGATCAATGATCCAAAAAGCATACCCACTATAGCGGCAAGAAAGCCAGCAAACTGAGGCGGCATGATGCCCTCGCCTTCCGGGGCCAGGAATTCCATGGGTATCCACACCAGCACCCCCAGGGCGATGGCCCAATAGGCCCCCCGGGTGCTGGCCCGGCGCCAGTACAGACCGGCCACCAGGGGCACGAAGGCCATGGCCAGGGTCACCTTGTAGGCGTTTTCCACCATCTGATGGATGCCGGTGTCGTGTTCCAGGGCCCAGAGGGAATAGAGGGTCACCATGACGGCAAAGCCCGCCACCACCCAGCGGGTGAGCAACAGGAACTGACGGTCGGTCATGGGCCGGGTGCGGTTGAGCATGCCCTTGAGCACGTTTTCCGACAGGGTGACGGCAGGGGCCAGCAGGGTACCGGAGGCGGTGGACATGATCACCGCCAGCAGGGCGCCGTAGAACACCACCTGAGCAGTGAGGGGCAGGTGGCCGGAGACCAGCAGAGGCAGGATCTTCTGGGCGTCTTCCTGCAGGAAGCGCTGGGTCATGGCCGGGTCGATGAACAGGGCGGCATAGGTGAGATACATGGGCACGGCGGCAAACAGCAGGTAGGCCAGCCCGCCGGCCACGGTGCCCCACACCGCCACGCTCTCGTTCTTCGCCGAGTTGGCGCGCTGGAACACGTCCTGCTGGGGGATGGAGCCGAAGCCCATGGTGAGCAGGCTGGAAATGAAGGCCACGATGGCCACGGTGTTGAGTTCCGGCCAGAAGCTGAACTTGTCATGCGCCCAGGCATGTTGCACCACCGGTGCGATGCCGCCGCTCATGTCGTCGATGAGCCAGACGACGTACAGCAGGCCGACGACGATGATCACCATCTGGAAGAAGGTGGTGAGGGCCACGGACCACATGCCGCCCAGCAGGGTATAGAGCAAGACCACGGTGGCACCGATGACGATGCCCTGGGCCTGGCTGATCTGGCCGTCGGTGAGCACGTTGAACACCAGCCCCAGGGCGGTGACCTGGGCCGATACCCAGCCCAGGTAGGACAGCACGATGGCGATGCCGGTGATGACCTCTACCCTGCGATCGAAGCGATTGCGGTAGAAATCGCTGATGGTGAGCAGGTTCATGCGATACAGCTTGCGCGCGAAGAACAGGCCGAACAGAACCAGGCACAGGGAGGCCCCGAAGGGATCGGAGATCAGTCCGCCCAGGTCCTCTTCCATGAAGGTGGCGGGGATGCCCAGCACCGTCTCCGCACCGAACCAGGTGGCGAACACCATGGCCATGACGATGTAAAAGGGCAGGCTGCGCCCGGCGGTGATGTAGTCCCGGGCACTGTGCACCCGGGTGGCGGCGTACATGCCGAAGCCGATGGAGGCCACCAGATAGAGCAGGACGAAACCGAGCAGCATGGGGGGTTCCTAAGGTTGGATGCGTGATCCGAATGGGGGCATTTGATGGGAGGAGGCAAAAATCGGCGGGATTATCCGGAATTTTCGTGTACGGGGTAGGGAAATCCGGCCTTGGTACCGGATGGCCCTGCTTCTGCCTGTGGCAGGCCTGCCATTTCCTGGCTCCCATGGCAGGATCCCGGGCCACCAGCGCCCTGCACACGCGCAAAAGGATGCCCCATGCATATCCGCAACACACTGACGGGCCTGGGCCTGGTCGCCTCCCTGGCCTGGTCGCCGGAGGTGAGTCGCCGCAACCCCCAGGGCATCAGCGCCCATCCTCGTCCGGCCACCCTGCGCCTGCACTACAACCACAGCTTCGACTGAAACAGGGCCCGTGGGGCTGGGTGTGGCCCTAAGGAAACGCTGAAGCCCTTGCCGTCTTTGCGCGCGCAGCGCGGCAATCCAGACGGTGTAAAACCCTGGATCGCCGCGGGGCTTCGCCCCTTGCGATGACGAGGGGGGTGGATCGCAGCGTCGCTTCGCCCCTCGCGATGACGGATTCAATCAGCGTTTCCCGGACGTCCGTGGCGATACACCCACTCGTAACATGCAACGGCGAATCACCTGGCACGTCTCTCTCTCCCGCAAGCAGGAGAGGGGGGCAAAGAGGGGGCAAAGAGGGGGCAAAAAGTGAGGCAAAGTCTCGCTATGTGCGAGTTTCCTGCCAATCTACAGCACCTGGCCGAGCCCCAGGAGCAAAAGCAGCAGGGCGATGAGCGCCAGCCAGCGGTTGCGGTTTTGCTGCTGGCGCAACAGGGTCTCCATGCCGGCCTGCAGTTTTTCCAGGCGTTCGCTCTGCAGGGCGGTGTGGGCCAGGCGGGGCAGCTGGGGGATGAGGGCGCCCCAGTAGGGCACTTCTTCCTTGAGGGTGCGCAGCCAGCCCCGCCAGCCGATCTGCTCGCTCATCCAGTGCTCCAGGAAGGGCTTGGCGGTGGACCACAGGTCCAGGTCCGGGTCCAGCTGGCGGCCCAGGCCTTCGATGTTGAGCAAGGTCTTTTGCAGCATCACCAGCTGGGGCTGGATCTCCATGCCGAAACGGCGGGAGGTCTGGAACAGGCGCAGCAGCACCTTGCCGAAGGCGATCTCCTTCAGGGGGCGGTCGAACACGGGTTCACACACCGCCCGGATGGCGGCCTCGAACTCGTCCACCCGGGTCTGGGGCGGTACCCAGCCCGAATCCAGGTGGGTCTGGGCCACCTTGCGGTAGTCCCGGCGGAAGAAGGCCAGGAAGTTGCGCGCCAGGTAGTTCTTGTCCGCGTCGGTGAGGGTGCCCATGATGCCGAAGTCCAGGGCCACGTACTGGCCCTCCGGGGTCACCAGGATGTTGCCCGGGTGCATGTCGGCATGGAAGAAGCCGTCGCGGAAGACCTGGGTGAAGAACAGCTCCACCCCGACCCGGGCCAGGCGGGAGAAGTCCACCCCCTGGGCGCGCAGGACATCCAGGCGGGAGATGGGGGTGCCCTGCATCCAGGTCATCACCATGACCTCCGGCGCGCAGTAGTCCCAGTACACCTCGGGCACCGCCAGCAGGGGGGAATGCCTGAAGTTGCGATGCAGCTGGGAGCAGTTGGCCGCCTCCCGCATCTGGTCCAGCTCATCGTCCAGGTGCTTGGCGAACTCCGCCACCACCTCCCGGGGCTTGAGGCGCTTGCCGTCCCACCAGAGGATCTCCACCAGGTGGGCAAAGTTGTCCAGGAGACGCACGTCCTGGCCGATGACCCTGCCGATACCGGGGCGCAGGATCTTCACCGCCACGTCCTCGCCGCTCTTCAGGCGGGCGCGGTGTACCTGGGCCACCGAGGCCGAGGCCACGGGCACGGGATCGAACTCGCCAAACACCTCCTCCACCGGACGCCCATAGGTGCGGCGCAGCACGGCCAGGGCCTGCTCGCTGGGGAAGGGGGGGACCTGGTCCTGGAGGCGGGCCAGTTCGTCGGCGATGTCCGTGGGGATGAGATCCCGCCGGGTGGAGAGCATCTGGCCGAACTTGATGAAGATGGGCCCCAGGGATTCCAGGGCCAGACGCAGGCGCTCGCCCCGGGGCCGGGTGTAGCTGTTGAAGGCCCGGCGCCAGAAGAACAGGCCTTGCACCAGCCAACGCAGCGGCTTGACCCGCTCGTGGCCCAGGAGAAATTCGTCCAGGCCGTAACGCAGTACGGTGATCCAGATGCGCAGGAGACGCAGGAGATACATGGCCTCAACGTGAAAGCCGCGTGGCGGCTTCTTGACACTCCCCTCTCCCGCCTGCGGGAGAGGGGTTGGGGGAGAGGGAAACGGGCATGACCTTCATTTTTTGGGGCGTCTGTTAAAAGTCATGCCCGTTGGGTGGAAAGTGCCTCGGGGAAGCGGGCCACACCCCCGGCGGTATTCCTGATCCGCTGGCGGCAACAGGGCGCTGGGTGTGTGCCCGGGTGTGGGGCTTGCGTGCTATGGCGGCTCATCTCGTGCGCATCAGTCAGACGGCTGGCGGGCCTCCAGGAGCTGCAGACGCACCGCCAGCCGGTCCGCGTCTTCCCGCAGCCGGTCCACCTGGGCGATGAATTCCCGGGTGGCATGGGGCTCCGCCAGGAGTCCGGCCTCATGCACGGCGTATTCCGCCAGGTTGCGACCCGTGCTCTCCACGGCCTGGCGACGCCACTGCCCCAGGCCCTGGAAGAATTGCTCCATGCGGCTGGCGGCCATGTCCCCCAGATAGGGGCGCAGGGCCAGGACCCAGTCGAAGTCACCCAGGGCGTGGGCGATGTCGGCAGCGAAGACGCCATCCCCTTCGGCCCGGAACAGTTCCTGCATGCTGGCGCCTCCCACCCAGGCGGGCAGGGCACTGGGCTGGGGGATGAGGGTCAGGGTGGCGACTGCACCCGCCAGGCTGTCGGCCTCGGTCTCGGGGCCGAG
>CAZVNY010000116.1:0-5514 GCA_964628785.1 uncultured Thiobacillus sp. | reverse complement strand
CGCCGCCACTCACCCTGCCTCACCCCACGTCATGCTGCTACTCGCCGACCACATCCCCACTCCATGGCTCCTGCTCTGCTGGCTGGTGACCCTGGGCCTGGCCGGCCTGGTGGCACGAAAAGCCGCATGGCACATGCTCACGGATCGTGCCAACCTGAATGTCTTCCTGGCTGCCACAGTGGCCGTGCTGGGGCTCTGGCTGCTGAAGGCGGGGATCAAGCCCGGACTCAACTTTCACCTCCTGGGGGCCACAGCCCTGACCCTCATGTTTCGCCCCCTGTTTGCCCTGTTGGGCATGGCCCTGGTGGTGGCGGGCATCGGCCTGTTCCAGGACCAATTTGCCGCCTTCGCTGCCAACTGGCTGATCATGGGGGCCCTGCCCGTGGCGGCCAGCTGGCTCGTTTTTCGCCTGGTGGATGGGCTACTGCCCAATCATCTGTTCATCTATATCTTTCTCAACGCCTTCTTTGGCGCCGCCCTGGCGGTCATGCTGGTGGGCCTGGCATCAACCGCCTTCATCTCTCTGAGCGGCGCCTACAGCCTGGAGTACCTGCTACAGGAATATCTGCCCTACTACATCTTCATCGCCTGGGGCGAGGCCTTTGCCACGGGCATGCTGATCACCATCATGGTGGTCTGGCGACCGGAATGGGTAGCCACCTTCGACGACCGTCGCTATTTGAACCAATAAACAACAAAGATTTGAATCAATCCAGGGGCTTGCATGGGTAAAAACAGGGGCGACTGCTAGAATTGGGGCATATCTCCCCTGGAGACCCGGCATGCCCAGCTCAAGCCCAAGTCAGACTGCAACAGCTCAATTCGACAAGTCATCGCCCGGCAGACATGGCATGGAGCAGCTGGCAGGCATGTACGACCACGACAAGGCAACCCGTTCCTTCCGCCTGGCCTTTCTGGCCGATATGGCCCTGGGTCTGCCACACCCCCCTGTCCTCGGCCAGCAGGTACGGCCCTTCGAGACCCTGGATCACCTGGCCCAGCAGTACGACAGCCTGTTGGACACACCGGGTGAACTGGATATCAAGGCCATCGCCAGCCTGGCCGCCACCCTGCAGCAACTGGTACAGCGTTACCCGGAACTGGCCCTGGGCATGTCCAACCTCATGGACATTCCCAGCCCTGCCCGGCGCCACGCCCTGCATGTGGCCACCGTAGGTATCCTGCTGGCCCGGGAACTGGGCCTCCCTGAAGAGGCCCGGCTCACCGTGGCCTGTGCCGCGCTCACCATGAATGTGAGTAGCTACATCCTGCAGGATCGGCTCTGCCAGACCGACAAACGCCCTGGCACAGAGGATCAGATCCGTCTGCGCATGCATGCCTGGCACAGTGCCGAGACCCTGGTCCATCTGGGGGTCAATGACGCCCGCTGGCTGCTGGCGGTGAGTCAGCACCACGAGAACCTGGACGGCAGCGGCTATCCCTTTGGCGTCGCCGGCGATGCCATCACCCGGGAGGCGCGCATCCTGCACACGGCAGACGTTTGGTGCGCGCTGCTCAGTCAACGGCCCAAGCGGCTCTGCCTGCCACCGCGCCAGGCCCTGCGCGATCTCTTCCAGAGGGAGCGGGGCAAACTGGAGGATGCCAGCATGCTGGCCCTGCGCCGGGTCATGGGTTATTACCCACCCGGTACCCTGGTACGTCTGGCCAATGAGGAAGTCGCCATGGTGACGCGTTGGTTCGGGCTGCGTGGCCGCCCCGACTATGTGGTCAGCCTGCTGAAGGCCGGCGGCACCCCCGTGAGCCAGCCCCAGATCCGGCACACCAGCCAGCCAGCCTACGCCATCCGCAACTACACCTGCCTGCCCCTGGAGCACATGTCTCTGGACTGGCCCGGGGTGTGGGCCCTGGCCTGAGTTCCCGGACCAAGCCCTCAGCCTGAGCCCCAAGGACCACCCCGGCAGCCTCATTCCGGAAGGCATGCCCGTCCTGGCCATGCCATGCGGGCATGGGGCAAGAACCAATTCGTGCTAGTTTCCGGGCCCATGCCAGACCGTCCCCCACCTGCCGGCCTACCGGCGCCCCATCTGGAGTTTCCCGAAAACCTGCCCGTATCCCTCCGGCGAGAGGACATCGCTGCCGCCTTGGAGCGGCATCAGGTCATCATCGTCTGCGGCGAGACCGGTTCGGGCAAGACCACCCAGCTGCCCAAGATCGCCCTGGCGGCGGGCCGGGGCCGTATCGGCGAGGCCGGCGGCGGGCGCGTGGGCATGACCCAGCCCCGGCGCATCGCCGCCAAGAGCGTGGCCCAGCGCATCGCCCAGGAGACCCGCAGCCAACTAGGGGCCCTGGTGGGCTGGCAGGTACGCTTCACCGACCAGGTCGGCGCCCACAGCCGCATCAAGGTCATGACCGACGGCATCCTCCTGGCGGAGACCCAGTCGGACCCGGAATTCCGCGCCTATGACACCCTGATCCTGGACGAGGCCCACGAGCGCAGCCTGAACATCGACTTCCTCCTGGGCTACCTGAAGAACCTGCTGCCCCGCCGGCCGGAGCTGAAGCTCATCCTGTCCTCCGCCACCCTGGAGGCGGAGCGTTTCTCAACCTATTTCGCTGCGGCGCCGGTGGTGGAAGTGTCCGGGCGGACCTACCCGGTGGAGGTGCGCTACCGCCCCCCCGGCGAAACTCAGCAGAGGCAACAGGACGGCGCCGCTGCCCGGGACGAGGAGCCGGATCTGGCCAGGGCCCTGCTCCAGGCCGTGGATGAACTGGCGGCAGAAGGCCCGGGGGACATCCTGGTGTTTCTGCCCGGGGAGCGGGAGATCCGGGAGGCCATGGAGGATCTGCGCAAACACCACCCGCCGCAAACGGAGATCCTGCCCCTGTTCGCCCGCCTCTCGGTGGCGGAGCAGGAAAAGGTCTTCGCGCCCCATGGCGGGCGGCGCATCGTCCTGGCCACCAATGTGGCGGAGACCTCCCTGACGGTGCCAGGCATCCGCTATGTGTTGGATACGGGTCTGGCCCGAGTGAAGCGCTATTCCCTGCGCAACAAGATCGAACAGCTCAAGGTGGAGAAGGTCTCCCAGGCCTCCGCCAAGCAGCGGGCGGGCCGCTGCGGTCGGGTGGCGGAAGGCGTCTGCATCCGTCTCTATACAGAGCAGGATTTCCATGCCCGGCCCCGCTACACCACGCCGGAGCTGCTGCGCTCCTCCCTGGCCGGGGTCATCCTGCGCATGAAGTCCCTGGGGCTGCCGGACATCGCCGACTTCCCCTTCCTGGACCCGCCAGAAGACAGGCGGGTTCGGGATGGCCAGCAACTGCTCACGGAACTGGGGGCCCTGGATGACCGGCAGGACCTCACCCCGGTGGGTCGTCAGCTGGCCCGCCTGCCTGTGGACCCCCGCATCGGCCGCATGCTCATCGCTGCCCGGGACAAGGCCGTGTTGCAGGAAACCCTCGTCATCGCCGCCTTCCTGTCCGTACAGGACCCCCGGGAGCGCCCCCTGCAGGCACGCCAGGCAGCGGATGACAAGCATCGCCGCTTTGCCGATACCCACTCCGATTTCATCGCCATCCTGCAGCTCTGGCAGTACCTGGACCACCTCAATACCCATCGCAAGAGCCGCAGGAAATTGCGTGAACAGCTGCAGCAGGACTTCCTCTCCCCCAACCGGGTAAGGGAATGGCGGGACGTCTACAGCCAGCTCATGGTGCAAGTGAAGGAGCTGGGCTGGAAACTGGGAGATGCAAAAGCAGCAGGCGGTAGAGAGACAGACGGGGAAAAGGAGGTGGGCAGCGGAGTGGGTCCGGAACCGCCCGGGCTTGCCAACCCCCAGATCCCCGCATCCACTGCCAGGACGCCGTTACCCTCCTACGCCCCCCTGCATCAGGCCCTCATGACCGGCCTGCTGGGCAATCTGGGCATGCTCACCGAGAGTGGCGAATACCTGGGGGCCCGGGGCATGAAGTTCCTGCCCTTCCCCGGCTCCGGAGTAAAAAAGAAACCCAAGTGGCTCATTGCCGCGGAGATCGTGGAGACCCGCCGGGCCTACGCCCGCACCATCGCCCGCATCGAGCCCGAGTGGATCGAACATCAGGCCCGGCACCTGCTTAAAGTGAGCTACAGCAACCCCCACTGGGCCAAAAAGCCGGCCCACGTGAGTGCCGCCATGCGCGCCACCCTCTACGGCCTGCCCGTGGTAAACGGGCGGCCGGTGCATTACGGCCCCATGGACCCCAAACTCGCCCGGGAGCTGTTCATCCGGGGTGCCCTGGTGCAGGGGGAGTGGAACTGCCAGGCCCCCTTCTTCCAGCACAACCGACGCCTCATGCAGGAGGTGGAGGACCTGGCCCAACGCACGCGCAACGCCCGACTGGAGGTAGACGAAGGAGGGGTCTACGACTTCTTCGATGCCCTGGTGCCGGAAGGCATCCACAATGGTGCCGCCTTCGAGAAATGGCGCCGGGAAGTGGAAAAGACACGGCCCAAATGCCTGTTCCTCACCCGGGAGGCCCTCATGGGTGGCCAGCACGGCTCCCGACTGGAGGACTTCCCCCCCCACCTGGAACTGCACGGCAGCCGCTTCGCCCTGAGCTACCGTTTCGAGCCCGGCGCCAATGACGACGGCGTCACCCTGCAGGTGCCCCTGGCGGCCCTCAACCAGCTATCCGTCAGCCAGGTGGACTGGCTGGTACCGGGCCTGCTGGAGGAAAAGATCACTGCCCTGATCAAGGGCCTGCCCCAGGGCATACGCCGCAACTTCGTGCCCGTGCCGGAGTTCGCCCGGGCGGCAGCCCAAGCCTTGCGCAGCGGTAAGGGGGTGATGGGGCATGGAGGCGCGCCGGGGCCGCATCTCCTGCTGCAGGAGGCCCTGTCCGACTTTCTCGCCCAACGCACGGGGCATGGGGTACCCCAGGAGGCCTGGCGGCCCCAGGCCCTGCCCCCCCATCTGCACATGCATTTCCGCGTCCTGGATGAAAAGGGGCACACCCTGGCCCAGGGCCGGGATCTGACGGAACTGCGTCAACGCCTGGGCCGGGAGGCCAGTCAGGCCCTGGCCCGCAGCACGGACCCGGACAGTCCCTACGCACGGGAGCAGGTGCTGCGTTGGGACTTCGGCGACCTGCCGGCCAGCGTGGCCCTGTCCGTACCGGGCAAAACCGGCAGCCTGAGTGCCTTCCCCGCCCTGGCACTGAATCGCAATGCCGTGTGCCTGCGCCTGCTGGACAACCCGGCCGACGCCCGCAAGAGCCACCGCCTGGGGGTGGCACGCCTGCTCTGGCTGGGTTTTCCCGATCTGCTCAAACAGACGGAGCGGGATCTGGCCCAGCGTCTCAAGCCCGCCTGCCTGCAATATGGTCTGTTGTTCAAGGGCGCCCAGTGCGAGACCCTGATCCGGGACCTGAGCGTGGCCGCCAGCCTGGCCTGCCTATCCCGACATGACTCCCCCCGCAACCCGGCGGCTTTCCACGGCATCCGCACCGCGGTGCGGCCACGTCTCGGTGCTGAAATCCAACGCCTGGCCGAGCTGGTACTGGAGGTGCTTGCCGCCG
>CAZVNY010000115.1:0-5562 GCA_964628785.1 uncultured Thiobacillus sp. | reverse complement strand
GGGCTTCTTCTCCATGGATCTGACCCGGGTGCAGGCGGGTTTCAAGGAACTGCCCTGGGTACGCTTGGTGGACGTGCACCGGGTCTGGCCCGGCAAGCTGGTTATCCGTCTGGAGGAACACCAGGCCGTGGCCGCCTGGAACGACCGGGCCAGCCTGAACCAGTACGGCGAGGTGTTTCCCGTGGAGCCCGCCCTGGACCTGCCCCGTCTCTACGCCCCGGATGGCCTGGAGAAGCTTCTCACCCGGCGTTACGCCGAGTTCACCCGCATCGTGGCCCCCATGAATCTGCACGTAGAGCAGATGGTGGTCACCGCCCGTCAGTCCTGGCGGGTAAGGCTGTCCAGCCGGGCCCCGGGTCAGACCCGCAGCGAGGCGGATACCGGCACGGTGGTTGCAGGTAATCCCGTTCCCGAACCCGCTTCCCCGCCGACGGTGGCGGGCATCACCGTGGAGCTGGGACGGGAACGCATCAATGAACGCCTGGCACGTTTCGTCCAGGTCTTTCCCCAAGCGGTCGCGGCGGTGGGCCCTTTCCAACGGGTGGACATGCGCTACCCCAATGGCTTTGCCGCCCAGGCGGCCCCCCGCACCCAGACGGCACAGAAGGCAAGCAAGGCATGAAACAGATTCGTGAAAACAAGGAGCTGATCGTCGGCCTGGACATCGGCACGTCGAAGATCGTTGCCCTGGTGAGTGAGGTGTTGCCGGAAGGCGGCCTGTCCATCATCGGCATGGGTCAGGCCCCCTCCCGGGGCCTGAAAAAGGGTGTGGTGGTAAACATCGAGTCCACGGTCTCCGCCATCCAGCGCGCCCTGGAAGAGGCCGAACTCATGGCCAACTGCAAGATCACCCAGGTCTTCACCGGTATCGCCGGCAGCCATATCAAGGCGCAGAACTCCAGTGGCATGCTGCCCATCCGGGATCGGGAGGTCTCCCAGATCGACGTGGACCGGGTCATCGAGATTGCCCGGGCCCTGAACATCCCCGCCGACCAGCAGATCCTGCACGTACTGCCCCAGGAATTCATCATCGACGGCCAGGACGGCGTGCGGGAACCCCTGGGCATGTCCGGTGTACGCCTGGAGGTGAAGGTACACATCGTCACCGGCGCCGTATCGGCGGCCCAGAACATCGTCAAGTGCGTGCGCCGCTGCGGTCTGGAGGTGAGTGACCTGGTGCTGCAGCCTCTGTCCTCAAGCCACGCCGTGCTGAATGATGACGAAAAGGACCTGGGGGTCTGCCTCGTGGATATCGGGGGGGGTACCACGGACATCGCCGTCTTCACCCGGGGAGCCATCCAGCACGTGGCGGTGATCCCCGTGGCGGGTGAGCAGATCACCAACGACATCGCCATGACCCTGCGCACCCCCACCCGGGAGGCGGAGGACCTGAAGATCCAGCATGGCATCGCCCTGCGTCAGCTGGCAGCCCGGGACGACATGATCGAAGTGCCTGGAATCGGCGAGCGTGGACCCCGCATGCTGTCCAAACAACTCCTGTCCGAAGTCATCGAGCCCCGGGTGGAGGAGCTCTTCGGTCTGGTGCAGCAGGAATTGCGCCGCTCCGGTTTCGAGGAGCAGATCTCTTCCGGCCTGGTACTCACCGGCGGCACCAGTCTCCTGAAGGGCATGGTGGAGCTGGCGGAAGAGGTCTTCAACATGCCCGTGCGCATCGGTGTGCCGGAATACGTGGGCGGACTGTCCGAGCGGGTACGCAACCCCCGCTATGCCACCACCGTCGGGCTGTTGCTGGCGGGCCTGGAGAAGCACGAAATCGATCAGGCCTCCCGTATCCAGAGCATCAGTTTCCGGCAGGTACTGGACAGGATGAAGCAATGGTTTCAACAGACTTTTTGAATCAGAAGTGGGTGCCAAGGCCCATGGCTGGTGTTTCAACGCGCGTAGTTCGTTTTTTTTCAGGAGGGATGAAAAATGTTGTTTGAACTGGAAGACATGCACACCCAGGATGCCGTCATCAAGGTCATCGGGGTAGGAGGCTGTGGAGGTAATGCCGTGGATCACATGATCCGCCAAGGCATGACCGGCGCAGAGTTCATCACCATCAACACGGATGCCCAGGCATTGAAGCGCAATGCGGCCCCCATCCAGCTGCAGATTGGCAACAGCGCCACCAAGGGCCTGGGGGCCGGTGGCAAGCCGGAAGTGGGGCGGGAGGCTGCCCTGGAGGATAGGGAGCGCATCGCCGAGCTCATCGACGGCGCCGACATGCTGTTCATCGCTGCCGGCATGGGTGGTGGCACCGGCACCGGCGCCGCGCCGGTGGTGGCGGAGGTGGCCAAGGACCTGGGCATCCTGGCTGTGGCCGTGGTAACCAAGCCCTTTGTCTTCGAGCAGGCCAAACGCATGCGCTCCGCCGAACAGGGCCTCAAATACCTGTCGGAACACGTGGACAGCCTCATCGTCATCCCCAATGAGAAACTGATCCAGGTCCTGGGGGGCAAGACCAAACTCAGCGATGCCTTTACCGCCGCCAACGACGTACTGCACAGCGCCGTCTCCGGCATTGCGGAAATCATCAGCAACCCCGGACTCATCAACGTGGACTTTGCCGACGTGAAGACCGTCATGAGCGAGGTGGGCATGGCCATGATGGGTTCTGCCCAGGCCAAGGGAGAAAGCCGGGCCCGGGAAGCGGCCGAGGCCGCCGTGGCCAGCCCCCTGCTGGAAAACGTGGACCTCAAGGGTGCCCGAGGTGTGCTGGTCAACATCACCGCCAACGACAGCCTGTCACTGGAGGAGTACTACGAGGTGATGAACACCATCCAGGAATTTGCCGCCGAGGAGGCCACGGTCATCGTCGGCACCTCCCTCGATGAAAGCCTGGAAGATGAATTGCGTGTCACCATGGTGGCCACGGGCCTGGGGAACCCGGTGCGGGCAGCCAAGCCCAAACCGGAGATCACCTTGGTGCAGCCGCCCATCCATCATCAGGCCACGGGTACCCACGACGCCGTGCCCCTGGATCTCAGCGAGATTGACTATGACGCCCCCTCCGTCATCCGCCGCAAACGCCCCAACAGCCAGGCTGCCGTGGAGGTCGTCCAATCTGCCGGCATCGACACCCTGGATATCCCCGCATTTCTGCGCAAACAGGCAGACTGATGCGTTGAGTCAGGGGCAAGCCTTGCGACGGCGGCCCGGCGCGTGGGCCCCTTCGCGAATGCCATCGCCCGCTTGCGGGCACGGCAAACCGCTGTCCGGACAGGTCACCCTCCTGCCTGTCCGGGCAGTGCTCCGTCAACTTTTATCGGGAAGGGCATGATTCGCCAACGCACCATCAAGACCAAGGTACAGACCACCGGCGTGGGCCTGCATACCGGCGAACGGGTCAGCCTGACCCTGCGCCCTGCCCCGGCCAATACCGGCATCCTGTTTCACCGCACCGATCTGCCCGAGACCCCTTCTTTCACCATCTCTCCCGACAAGGTGGTGGATACCCGGCTGTGTTCGGCCCTGGAAGGCAACGGCGCCCGGGTGGCCACGGTGGAACACCTCATGTCGGCCCTGGCAGGCCTGGGCATCGACAATCTGCACATCGACATCGATGGCCCGGAGGTCCCCATCCTGGATGGCTCCGCCGCCCCTTTCGTCTATCTGCTGCAGTCCGCCGGCATCCAAACACTGGAGGCGCCCAAGCGCTTCATCCGCATCACCCGTACCCTGCGGGTGGAGGAAGGCGACAAATGGGCCCAGTTCGAGCCCCATGAAGGCTTCAGCCTCACCTTCCGCATCGATTTCGACCATCCCCTGCTGCGCAACACCTCGCCGGAGGTCACCCTGGACTTCAGCCGGCAATCCTATGTCCAGGAAGTCAGCCGCGCCCGCACCTTCGGTTTCACCAAGGACGTGGAATACCTGCGCAGCCGCGGCCTGGCCCTGGGAGGCACCCTGGACAACGCCATCGTCCTGGATGAATACCGGGTCCTGAATGCCGAAGGCCTGCGCTACACGGATGAATTCGTGAAGCACAAGGTGCTGGACGCGGTGGGGGATCTGTATCTCACCGGCCACCCCATCCTGGGGGCCTTCACGGCATACAAATCCGGCCACGGCCTCAACAACAAGCTGCTGCGCACCCTCATGGACACCCCGGAGGTCTGGGAGTGGCAGGAATACCCGGATGAGCACCACGCACCCAAGGCCCTGTTGGCCCTCTACCCCGCCCTCACCTGATGCTGGGCCTGCGCATCCTCCTCATCCTGGGCGTCGCCCTCCTCATCCTGGGCCTGCTGGGCTACGCCGTCAGCCGCGACCGACGCTGGCTGCGCGTCACCGCCCTGGTGGGCAAGGTCCTGCTGGCCCTTTTGGCCTTGGTCCTGCTGGCCCTGTTCCTGCAAAGACTGCTGTTGGTGGTCTGAGCCCAGAGGGAATGTCCTGACAAATCCGTACCCGCTTTGGCCATCTCCGAATTTGAGATATGGCCAAATTTAATGTCTGGGTTTTGGCTTTCAGACCCGCACCGATCATCTCCCCCGTAAAAGCAAAAAAGGCGCATTGGCGCCTTTTTTGCTTTTTTGGTCTTTCTTTTAGTCTGTCTTTAGCTCTGGCACCCCGGCTGTTGCCGGGGTCTGGTTCGCCTTCATATTCAGAACGGTGAGCTTGGCAACAGACAAGCAGCCACGTCATCCTTGGATGGGGCCAGCGTGATGTAGGCCGTGGTGGTGGTCTCAGTCCCCTGCACCAGGGTACTGGCACGCAGTCGGGCCACTATCCAGTTGGCATAATCCTTCAAATAAACCCAATCGAATGTGGTGGTGCCATCCGTTCCCGTCGTCACGCTGTTGGGCACAGCCCCCGCCGTAGATTGAGCCGGGGTCATGCTGCCATCCATATTGAAGTCCGGCTCACCCGCATCCCATATCAGGTTCTCGTTGCTGTCCTCATTGGGCATGGTGGCAGTTACGTTGGCAGGGCACCCAGCAGATGTGCTCGGTCGATTGCCCTGGTTATAGAGCGCCGGCCATAGGGACAGGGACACCACAGCCCCGCTCACCGCATTGCCGTTGGAATCAGTCACCAAAATGGTCACCGGCAGCTTGTAGCTGGTGTTGTTATTGGTGGTGGAGACCTCGGTGCTGGTACCGATGGCAATGGAGCCCGCCGTACCGCCTACCGTGATGGTGATGGGAGCGGACGCAATACCCGCGCCCACCACAGTCGCCTTTATCTGAGACATCTGGGTGGTGGACTGGCTGCCGGCAATGAAAGTGCTTTGCGCCACACCCAGAGAGTTGGTCGACACCACCACGGGATCGATCTGCTCACCACTACCTGTGGGATTCACCAATTCGAACAACACAGAGGCACCACCCACGGCATTATTGGCCATATCCCGCACAGTTGCCGTTAGGGTAACAGTGCTGCTGGTACCCCCGGTACTAGGTGACAAATTATACGCATTGGCCTGCAGGTTGATGGAATTGGCGGAGGCTGCCGAGGCGCTCAGGGCAAACACCAGCTTGGCCGTGGCCAGAAGGGTACCCGTGGCATTGGCGCCACTGAAGGCCTCGATCTGCACATTGGCGTTGCCCGCATTCGAGC
>CAZVNY010000114.1:0-5579 GCA_964628785.1 uncultured Thiobacillus sp. | reverse complement strand
GTTCAACATCCTGGGTCCCCTCACCAACCCCGCCGGGGCCCCCAACCAGGTCATGGGCGTGTTCCACCCCGACCTGGTAGGCATCCAGGTGCGGGTGCTGCAGCGCCTGGGGGCGGAACGGGCCCTGACGGTGTACGGCCTGGAAGGCCTGGACGAGATCTCCATCTCCGGCGAGACCCTGGTGGGAGAACTGCGGGACGGCCAGGTGCAGGAATACACTATCCACCCCAGACAGTTCGGCCTGGCCAGCCATGACATCGAGGGCCTGCAGGTGCATACCGTGGAAGAGTCCAGCCAGCGGGTGCTGAAGGCCCTGGAAAACCGGCCCGGCCCGGAGCGGGACATCGTCATCCTCAATGCCGGCGCCGCCATCTATGCCGCCGGCATCTGCGACAGCATGGCCAGCGGCGTGGAACAGGCCCGGGAAGTCATCGCCTCCGGCGCCGCCCGGGCCAAGCTGGACGAACTGGTGGCCTTCGGCCGAGGCTGACGCAAAAGGACGCGCTTGCCCTGCCGCCCTTGCGGCAGGGTGTCTGCCGCTGGCCGAGGGGGCTTGTGCGGGGTGGTCGTGTACCGGGCAGTTGTGGCCGGCGGTTTGCGCCATCCCTGCATATACTGGATTGCAAGACCAGGGAGATTCCCTGGTGGTGGCAACCAACAGCACCTTTGCGGGAGGAGATCCATGCCCAGCAATACGGATAAGCCTACAGGGGCGGCCGACAACAGGATACGGCCCTATTTCCCCATCATCTACGTGCGTGGCTATGCCATGACCCAGAGCGAGATCGCGGCCACCGTGGCCACGCCCTACATGGGCTTCAACCTGGGGGCCACCAAGACCCGCATGGACTGGGAGGGCCACACGCAACGCCTGATCTTCGAGTCCCCCCTGATCCGTCTGATGAAGGATTACGGCTATCGGGACATCTATGCCGATGGCGGCGAGATTTCCGGACCCCTGCCGCTGAAGAGCGTGGTCATCTACCGCTATTACGAGCAGGCGGACAAGGATCTGGGTAGCGGCGAGGTGCCTTCCGTGGAAGAGGCGGCCCGGGGCCTGGGGGAGCTCATCCTCAAGGTGCGCCAACAGGTCTGCGGCGACGATGTGCAATTGCAGCAGGAGTTCCGCGTCTACCTGGTGGCCCACTCCATGGGGGGACTGGTGTGCCGCTGCTTCCTGCAGAAGGTGGGTACCCCGGAGCAGCGGGCCCTGGTGGACAAGGTGTTCACCTACGCCACGCCCCACAACGGCATCGACATGGCCGGGTTCAACGTGCCGCGCATGCTGGGCCTGTGGGACATGAACAACTTCAACCGCAGTGTCATGGCGGGCTATCTGGGCCTGGACAAAAATCTGGAGCGGGTGGATACCTTGAACGGCAAGTTCGATCCGCAACGGTTTTTCTGCCTGGTGGGTACCAATCATCGGGATTATGACGTGGCCCTGGGGCTGTCCAGCAAGCTGGCCGGGGAGCAGAGCGACGGCCTGGTGAAGATCGACAATGCCACCGTCCAGGGTGCGCCCCGGGCCTTCGTCTACCGCAGCCACAGCGGCCCCTACGGCATCGTCAACTCGGAGGAGGGCTACCAGAACCTGAGCCGTTTCCTGTTCGGTGACGTGCGCGCCGACGGGATGCTGGAAGTGGAGGCCCTGCCCCTGCCGCCTTCGGTGCGCAAGGCCCATCAGGAAGACAAGAAGGTGCGCGCCTCCTATTTCTTCGAAGTGACGGTCTCCCCCCGGGGGGCCACCACCTACAAGCTGAGCGAGCGGCGCAAGGAGACCTTCTCCGCCATCCTGCGCAAATACGACGAGATGCTCATGCTGGAGCGCACGCATCTGCAGAAGCCGAACTGGCCGGACCTGTTCTCCGTGTATCTGGATACCAGCCGCATCACCCACGGGGAAACCCTGGTCTTCACCATCGAGCTGGCGGTATCCAGCACGGGTTACACCATCGACGGCCGCTTCTGGCTGGACGAACACATCCCCGGCGAATACCTGTTCCGCGATACCCTGACCATACGCGCCAGCCATGACGGCAAGGACTGGTCGGTGCGCTTCAACCGCACCGACCAGGGCTGGGGAGAGAGTTCGGGCCGGCCGGCCGAACGGATCGACGACGGCTACAGCCTGCCCCTGAATTCCAACAAGGGCTTCAAGGCCAGGCTGTTGCTGCGCCTGTCGGCCTGGAATCAGGGATAGACCGGGGTGATGACGTAGCTGGCGGCGGCCAGGCTGCCGATGTCCAGTTCCACCTGGGCCTCCTGTTCGCTTTGCGCGGGAAAACCGGCGCGCACATCCACCTGCGGGGGCAGATAGGTAGCGGGGGCCAGGGCCTTGCTTGCCACCGGGGTTTCCCGCACATCGCTCAGGGTGAGCAGGATGTGGGGCCAGGTCTGCGCCTGGTCGGTGCGGTTGGCCAGCAGGAAGGTCAGGCGCACCCGGGAGACCTGTTCCGGATCGTGTTCCAGGCTGGAGGAGACGATGGCCTTGGGGTCCAGCTGCCGGGGCAGGGGTACCACGCAGTCCAGGGGCCGGCACAGGGCCTCCAGCAGGGGGCGGCTGGCAGGCAGGGTGGCCACCAGCTCACCCCGCAGGAAATAGGCCAGCTGGAGCAGCAGGCTGGCCAGGAGCAGGGGCAGGGCCAGACCATAGAGGATCTTTTGCCAGGTTGGCAGCCGGCCGCCCTGGTCCCGCCGGCGGGTGGGCAGGTCGGAGAGCAGGATGGCATCCGGGCTGTCTTCCGCCGCAAGATCTGACGTGACGGGGCCTGTGGCGGCGCTCTCTGTTGCGGGCTCCGGGGTTTCTGCTTCTGCGTCCAATGCCTCCTCTGACTCCCCTGCCTCCTCGGCCTGGGTTTCCTCCGGGGACAGCGGGGGGGCTGCCGTGGAATCGTCCTCTGCCGTTGCGTGGACAGTGGGTTCCGGGGCCGTCAGGGCGGCGCCCAGGTCTTCCACCAGCTCTTCCACCCGCTCTTCCCTGGAGTCATGGGCTTGGCTTTCGGCCTCGGCCTCCGCCAGGACGCTCTCTTCGATGGCGCTGAGGATTTCTTCCTGCAGGTCCGGGTCTGCCGGCAGGTTCTCCACATCCCAGACATCCAGGTCATACAGGGGCGAAGGGCCCTCTTCCTGTCCCTCTTCCTGTGCCTCCGTCTGGGCCTCCACCCCTGTCTCGGTTTCGTGCCCGGGCAGGGTCTCCTGGGGCTGCGCCGGTTCGGGTTCGGGCGTGCGGGGGTCCGGGTGCGTTGCCGCCTGTGCGGACTGGCCTGCCTCTGTTTCCGTCGGTTGTACCTCTGCCTGTGCAAGCGGGGTGGTCTGGGTCTGGACAGCAGGGTCTGTTCCGGGGCTTACCTGTTCCGGGAGGGCTTCCTGCAGTTCGGGCTGCAGGGTGTCGTAGGCATTGAATACCGCGTTGCAGTGGCCGCAGCGCACCAATCCCCGGCGCAGGCCCAGCTGGGCCTGGTACACCCGAAAGGTGGTGCCGCACTCAGGACAGGTGGTATGCATGCCGCCCTCCCCTCAATCCGGAAAACGCTTGCTGCCCTCCAGACACACCCATGCCTCTTCCTCCCGCCACAAGGTCATGTCGAAGTCCCGACTATAAAGCCCCAGGATTTCTTCTGCCTGTTCCGCCAGGATACCGGAGAGGACGATCTTCCCGCCGGGCCGGACCCGGGCGCTGAGCAGGGGCATGAGGGCGCGCAGGGGGTTGGTGAGGATGTTGGCCACCAGGATGTCATGGTTGCCCCCGGGCAGGGCGTCGGGCAGGAAGAAGCTCACGCTCACGCCGTTACGCCGGGCATTGTCCCGGGAGGCGGCCACCGCCTGGGGATCCAGGTCCACGCCCAGCACGGGTGTGGCCCCCAGGCGGGCAGCGGCAATGGCCAAAATGCCGGAACCACAGCCGTAGTCCAGCAGGGATTCCCCGCCGCGTACATGGCTTTCCAGCCAGGCCAGACACAGGCGGGTGGTGGGGTGGCTGCCGGTGCCGAAGGCCAGGCCCGGGTCCAGCTCTATGCACAGGGCCTGGGGATCCGGGGGCGCATGCCAGGAGGGCACGATCCATAGGCGCTCGGAGATGCGGATGGGGTCGAACTGGGACTGGGTCAGGCGTACCCAGTCCTGTTCCGCCACGGTTTCCAGCTCGTGTTCGTGGGTGGTCGGCAGATGCAGGGTCTGCAACAGGGCGGGAACGTCCGTGTCCGCTGGCAACAGGGCCACCACCCAGTTGCGCTGCCAGGCCCGGGGGTCTTCCAGACCGGGTTCACCGAACTGGGGTGCCTCCGCGGGCGTGCCCGCGTCCCGATCCTCGATGCTCACGCTCAGGGCCCCCGCCGCCATGAGGGCGTCCGCCAGGGGCTCGGCCTGGTCCAGGTCGGCGACAAGCTTCAGGGCAAGCCACATGGCGGTGCGATGAACAGGCTGGAGGGCGGACCGGAGGGCGGGGTGGGGCGGACGAGTGGCAGGGGGGTCAAGTGTCGCCCTTCCCCGGTTCTGCCGGCCTGGTCCCGCCGTTTGGCCCCCTTGTGGGTACTTTCGTGGGCGCTCTTGTGCCGGTCAATGCTTGCTCAGCCCCAGCTTGTTTTCCAGATAGTGGATGCTCTGGCCACCTTCCAGGAAGGCCTGGTCCACCAGCAGCTCCTGGTGCAGGGGGATGTTGGTCTTGATGCCTTCCACGATCATCTCCGACAGGGCGATGCGCATGCGGGCGATGGCCTGTTCCCGGGTGGCGCCATAGGTGATGAGCTTGCCGATCATGGAATCGTAGTGGGGGGGCACGTAGTAGTTCTGGTAGACGTGGGAATCCACCCGTACACCCGGTCCCCCGGGGGCGTGGTAGAGGCTGATGCGGCCCGGGGAGGGCACGAAGGTGCGGGGGTCCTCGGCGTTGATGCGGCACTCCAGGGCATGGCCCTTGAACTGGATGTCCTTCTGCCTGCGGGACAGGGGCAGACCAGCGGCGATGCGGATGGACTCCTGCATGATGTCCACGCCGGTGATCCATTCCGTGACCGGGTGTTCCACCTGCACCCGGGTGTTCATCTCGATGAAGTAGAACTCGCCGTTTTCATAGAGGAACTCGAAGGTGCCCGCGCCCCGGTAACCGATCTGGCGGCAGGCCTCGGCACAACGCTCGCCGATCCTGTTGCGCAGCTTGGGGTCCAGGCCCGGGGCCGGAGCCTCTTCCAGCACCTTCTGGTGACGGCGCTGCATGGAGCAGTCCCGCTCGCCCAGGTGGATGGCGTTGCCGTGGGTGTCGGAGAGGATCTGGATCTCGATATGGCGCGGGTTGCCCAGGAACTTCTCCATGTACACCATGGGATTGTTGAAGGCGGCGGCGGCCTCTGCCTGGGTCATCTGCACGGCCTGGATCAGGTTGGCCTCCGTATGCACCACCCGCATGCCCCGGCCACCACCGCCGCCAGCGGCCTTGATGATGATGGGATAGCCGATGTCCCGGGCCAGGCGCATCCATTCGTCCGGGTCCTCGCCCAGGCCCCCCTCGGAGCCGGGCACGCAGGGGACGTCTGTGGCCTTCATGGCATCCTTGGCGGAGACCTTGTCGCCCATGAGACGGA
>CAZVNY010000113.1:0-5580 GCA_964628785.1 uncultured Thiobacillus sp. | reverse complement strand
GCCCGCCGGCAGATAACTCCAGAAGCCCCGGCGCATCTCTTCCGTGTTGATGTCCAGCATCATCACCACGAACATGAACAACACCATGACCGCACCGATGTAGACCAGCACCAGGGTGATGGCCAGGAACTCCGCCTGCAGCAACAGCCACAGGCCGGCGGCGGTGAAGAAGGCCAGCACCAGGGACAGGGCCGAGTGCACCGGGTTGCGCGAGGTGATCACCCGCAGGCCCGCCAACAGCAGGATGGCCGAGAGGACGTAGAAAACCAGGTCTTTGAATTCCATTGCACAGTGTCCCGTCAGCGGTACTTGGCGTCTTCCGCCCTATCCTTGGCGATCTGCTCCTCGTGCTGATCCCCCACCGCCAGGAGCATGTCCTTGGTGTAATAGAGATCCCCCCGCTTCTCGCCGTGGTACTCCAGCACCCGGGTTTCCACGATGGCGTCCACCGGGCAGGCCTCCTCGCAGAAGCCGCAGAAGATGCACTTGGTCAGGTCGATGTCGTACACCGTGGTGCGCCGCGTGCCGTCGGCCCGCTGTTCCGACTCGATCTTGATGGCCATGGCCGGGCACACCGCTTCGCACAGTTTGCAGGCAATGCAGCGTTCCTCGCCGTTGGCATAGCGACGCTGGGCATGCAGGCCCCGGAAGCGGTTGGACTGGGGCGTCTTCTCTTCCGGGAACTGTACGGTGATCTTGCGCGCGAAGAAATGCCGCCCCGTCAGGGCCATGCCCTTCACCAGCTCGGTGAGGAGGAAGGTATCGAAGAAGCGTTTGATGGGGTTGCTCATCCGCGGCACCTCAGTGGAAGAGATGGCCCAGAGGGGTCTGCATGGCGGCCGCCACCACCACGATCCACACCAGGGTCACGGGGATGAACACCTTCCAGCCCAGGCGCATGATCTGGTCATAGCGATAGCGGGGGAAGGTGGCGCGGAACCAGAGGAACAGGAACAGCACGCAGCTGATCTTGGCCAGTACCCAGAAGATGCCGTCCGGCAGGAAGGGCAGCGGCGAGAGCCAGCCTCCCAGGAAGAGCACGCTGGTGAGGCCCGCCACCAGGATCATGTTGGCATATTCCGCCAGGAAGAAGATGGCAAAGGCCATGCCGGAATATTCCACGTGGAAGCCGGCCACGATCTCCGATTCCCCTTCCGCCACGTCGAAGGGCAGCCGGTTGGTCTCCGCCACGCCGGAGATGAGATACACCAGGAAGAGGGGGAACAGGGGGATGAAATACCAGTGCCAGAAGCCGCCCTCCTGGCCCTTGACGATCTCCACCAGGTTCAGGCTCTGGGCCGCCAGCAGCACGCCCACCAGGGCAAAACCCATGGCGATCTCATAGGCCACGATCTGGGCGGCGGAACGCATGGCCCCCAGGAAGGCGTATTTGGAGTTGGAGGCCCAGCCCGCGATCACCACGCCGTACACCCCCAGGGAAGTGATGGCCAGAACGTAGAGCAGGCCAGCGTTCAGGTCGGCCAGCACCAGGTGGTCGGTGAAGGGGAATACCGCCCAGGCCGCCAAGGCCGGCGCCAGGGCCAGGACCGGACCAAGCAGGAATAGCCCCTTGTTGGCACCGCTGGGGATGACGATTTCCTTCATCAACAGCTTGATGCCGTCGGCCACGGGCTGCAACAGCCCCAGGGGGCCCACCCGGTTGGGGCCGAGACGCACTTGCATGAAGCCGATGACCTTGCGCTCCGCATAAGTGAGGTAGGCCACGGCGATCATCAAGGGGCCCACGATGAGCAGGATCTTCACCAGGGTCCAGAGCGGTAGCCAGGCCGGGCCCAGCAGTTCAACCACCGGTGCGAGCATGGCATCCATCAGGGTTCCTCCCGCTCGATGATGATGGGCGCGAAGCGCCCACCCAGGTCCGCCGTAGCCAGGGTGCCCGCAGCCACGCGCACCACGCCGTCGGCCAGGCCGGCATCCCAGTGGATGGGCAGTACCACCGCCTGGCCCTGACCCTGGCGCAGCCGCACCAAGACGCCTTCTTCCACAGCCAGCTGCTGGAACAGGGCGGTGCCCACACTCACCCTTGCGGCCCCGGCCTGGGCCTGGAGGGCGGGCGCGCGGCGGGTCAGGGGATCCAGGTCATACAGGCCGGTCTCCCCCAGGCGCACCGGGCCCGAGGCGGCTGGCGGCACGTCCATGTCTGCGCCGGCCGTCCCGTTGTGCAGATGCGCGGCGATGCCTTCCTGACCCTGGGGCAGGGCATCGGCCCGGACGGACTCCACGCTGTCGTAATCGAAGCCATGCAGGGACAGCAGATTGCCCAGCACCCGCAGCACCTTCCAGGCGGGCCGGGCCTCGCCCTTGGGTTTCACGGCACCGTGGAAGCGCTGCATGCGGCCTTCCATGTTGACGTAGCAGCCGGCGGTCTCGGTGAAGGCAGCGATGGGCAACAACACATCACAGGCCTCCAGGGCCGGGCTGCGGAAGGCGGTGAGGGCCACGGAAAACTCGGCGGCCTCCAGGGCGGCCCGGGCCGCGGCCGCATCATAGGCGTCCAGGGTGGGCTCCACCCCCAGGAGCACATAGGCGCGACGGGGTTGCTGCAGCATGGCCGCGGCATGCAGGCCTTCCGGCCCCGGCAGGGCACCCACCAGCTGGGCCCCCACACCGTTGGCGGCCACACCGAGAAAGCCCAGGGTGGCGCCACTGGTCTGGGCGATGGCCTGGGCCAGGGCGTGCAGGCGCCGGGCATCGGGGTGGTTCTGGGCCAGGGCCCCCAGGAGCACGACCTTGCGCTCGCCGCTCAGCAGACTCTCGGCCACGGCCCGGGCCGCATCCGTGACCTCCACGTCTGCCACACCCACCACCTGAATGGCCTTGGCAATCTGGGCCAGTGCATGCACCCAGGCCCCGGGCTGGACGATGAGCCGTCCCTGCACCTTGCTCAGCAGATTGTCGTTGGCGGCGTGCACCAGGTTGAGCTCGGCACCCGCTTTCACGGCCTGGCGCAGGCGGTGCGCCAGCAGGGGTTGTTCCTGGCGCAGACTGGCCCCCACCAGCAGGATGCGGTCCAGTCCTTCCAGCTCGGCGATGGGCAGACCCAGCCAGCGCACCCCCTCGCCCTGGGTCTCCGCGGCCTGGGCCAGGCGGTGATCGATGTTTTCGCTGCCCAGGCCACGCAGCACCTTGGTGAAGAGATAGAGCTCTTCCGCGGTCTGGTGGGCCGAGGCCAGGCCCCCGATGGCGGCCCCGCCATGGGTCTTCCGCATGTCGGCGAGCCGGCGCGCCACCCGTTCCAGGGCATCCTGCCAGCCGGCCTCCACCCATTGGCCGTTTTCCTTCACCAGGGGCTGGAGCAGGCGGTCCTCGCCGTGCAATGCCTCGTAGCTGTAACGATCCCGGTCCGGGATCCAGCACTCGTTCACCGGTTCGTTTTCCTGGGGCAGCACGCGAAACACCCGGCCATTCTTCACATGCACCTGCAGATTGGCGCCCAGACCGTCGTGGGGACTCACCGCCTTGCGTCGGGACAGCTCCCAGGGCCGGGCGGTGAAGCGGAAGGGCTTGGAGGTCAGGGCCCCCACCGGACACAGGTCGATGACGTTGCCGGACAACTCGTGGCTGACATGGGCCTCCAGGAAGGGCATCACCTCGGCATGCTCGCCGCGATGGGCCATGCCCAGTTCCATGAGGCCACCGACTTCCTGCAGGAAGCGCACGCAACGGCTGCAGTGGATGCAGCGGGTCATGTCGGTGGCGATCAGGGGGCCCAGATCCTTTTCGGTCACCACCCGCTTGGCCTCCACATAGCGGGAGGCGGACGCGCCATAGCCCACGGCCAGGTCCTGCAGGGTGCATTCGCCGCCCTGGTCACATACCGGGCAGTCCAGGGGATGGTTGATGAGCAGGAATTCCATCACCCCTTTCTGCGCCTCCACGGCCAGGGGGGAATGGGTCTTCACCTTCATGCCGTCGGTGACCGGGGTGGCACAGGCCGGCAGGGGCTTGGGGGCCTTCTCCACCTCCACCAGGCACATGCGGCAGTTGGCGGCGATGGACAGCTTCTTGTGGTAGCAGAAATGGGGGATGACTATGCCCGCCTGATGGGCGGCATCCATCACCGTCGCACCGGCTGCGACTTCCACTTCCAGGCCGTCGATTTCGATCAATGGCATGTCAGGACCCCACCATGCAGCGCTTGTTTTCGATGTGGTATGCGAATTCCGCGCGGAAGTGCTGGACGAAACTCACCACCGGGCCCACGGCGGCATCGCCCAGGGCACAGATGGTCCGCCCGGCGATGTTGCCGCCGATGCGCACCAGCTCATCCAGGTCTTCCGGCCGGCCCTGGCCATGTTCGATGCGGTGCACGATGCGATGCATCCAGCCCGTGCCTTCCCGGCAGGGGGTGCACTGACCGCAGGACTCTTCGAAATAGAAATAGGACAGCCGCTCCAGGGCCCGCACCATGCACACCGTCTCGTCCATGACGATGACCGCGCCGGAACCCAGCATGGAGCCCGCCTTGGCGATGGCATCGAAGTCCAAGGTGCAGTCCATGATGATGTCCGCCGGCAGCACCGGGGCGGAGGAGCCACCGGGGATCACCGCCTTCAACTTGTGGCCATGACGCACGCCGCCCGCCATCTCCAGAAGGGTGGCGAAGGGGGTACCCAGGGGGATCTCGTAGTTGCCCGGTTTGTTGACGTGGCCGGAGATGGAAAAGATCTTGGATCCGCCATTGTTGGGCTTGCCCAGTTCCAGGAAGGCCTGCCCCCCATGACGCATGATCCAGGGGATGGAGGTCAGGGTCTCGGTGTTGTTGATGGTGGTGGGCTTGCCGTAGAGGCCGAAGCTGGCGGGGAAAGGCGGTTTGAAGCGGGGCTGGCCCTTCTTGCCTTCGATGGACTCCAGCAGGGCGGTCTCCTCGCCGCAGATATAGGCGCCATAACCGTGGTGGGCATAAAGCTCGAAGTCCCAGCCGGAGCCCAGGATGTCCTTGCCCAGGAAACCTGCTGCCCGGGCCTCTTCCAGGGCCTTCTCCCAGGACAGGTACTGCTCGAAGATCTCGCCGTGGATGTAGTTGTAGCCCGCCTTGGCCCCCAGGGTGTAGCCGGCGATGAGCATGCCCTCGATGAGCTGGTGGGGGTTGTAGATGAGGATGTCCCGGTCCTTGAAGGTGCCCGGCTCACCCTCGTCCGTGTTGCAGACGATGTACTTGTCCCCCGCGTAGTTGCGCGGCATGAAGCTCCACTTCAGGCCCGTGGGGAAGCCCGCCCCGCCCCGCCCCCGCAGGGCCGAGATCTTCACCTGCTCGATGATTTCCTCAGCCGGGGTCTTCTCCGCCAGGATCTTGCGGATGGCCTCATAACCACCGTGGGCCGTGTAGGTGGCCAGGCTGGCCGGGTTCTCGTAACCCAGGGTCCACAGACAGACCTGGGTGTCGGGGGTGTGCAAACTCATTTCAGTTCATCCAGGAGCTTGTCCACCGACTCGGGTGTCAGATGGGTATGCATCTCATGGTTGTTGTGCAGGCACAGGGGACCGCTGCCGCAGGCCCCCATGCACTCGCCTTCCTTCAGGGTGAAGCGCCCGTCCGCCGTGGTCTCGTTGAAGTCG
>CAZVNY010000112.1:3595-5584 GCA_964628785.1 uncultured Thiobacillus sp. | reverse complement strand
ATGGGGGCATTCATACTAATTATCCAAATCACCAAACAACCTTGATGGGTGTCAAACTTTTTGTATTTCTTTGCGTAGGAGCATTAAGCCCCGGAAATAAAAGGAAAAAATGTCACCCAGCTTGATCCTTATCAAGGATCTCAGCCGACCCCATGCACCAGGAAACCTGATGCGTGCTTACCCATCTGCCTAGCCGGATACGGCCTGGACATTGCGGTCTATGGTGAGCTGATAGGTGCCGGGGCTGATCTCCCGGCCAAGCATGCGTAGCATGGGTGCCAAGTCCTGCCGCTTGCTCTCCGTTGGGGTGGCCGTGATCTGGAAATCCCCGTCCGTTCCCGGCTGCCAGGAACCCGTTCCGCTCAGATTCAGCACCCCGCCCAGGGTGGTCAGATGAAAGCTCAGGCCTTCGCCCCTGCCATCCAGACCCAGCTCGTAACTGCCCAGGGGGTTGATGCGGCTGAGGTTGGAGCCGGCAGCGGCCCAGACGACCCGGGCATTGCCGGCAGCATGGCCTCTGTCGAGACGCAGGTCCTCTGCCTGCAGGGCCAGTCTGCCGGTGAGTGAGGCCGCCTGCAGTGTGGGGGAGAGCACCCCCAGCAGGGCCGCGGGCAATTCCAGCCGGGCCTTGTTGATGCGACTCTCCCCCGGTGACAGGCTGGCATCCAGCACCGGTTGCTCGTCCTGTTGGGAAAGCATGATGAGGTGCAGATGCAGGGCCAGTAATTCCCTGGGCGCGATACGCCAGCTCACCGGTGCCAGGGTGACCGCCTCGCCGCTGGGCAGCAGGGCCTGGAGGCTGCCTTCACCCCGCCACAGGGTACCCGTGGTGGCCGTCATGGCCAGGGCATTGCGCGTGCTGTGCTGCAACAGGGCGTCCAGCCAGGTGGCGGGCAGCATGGCGGCATAGACCAGCAGAAAAACCAGCAAAAAGACGAGGGGGAGGATCAGACGGCGCATCACTGCCCCCCCGCCAAGGTCAGCTCCAGGATGGAGGTCCCGCCCTGGTCAGCGGGTGTGACCCGACAACGCACCACGGTGACGCCACGTTGGGCCAGGTCTGCCAACCAGTCCACCCAGGTATCGTTGGCCAGGGGTTCGGTCCTGAGCTGGATACGGTCTTCCGCCAGGGTGGTGAACTGATTGAAGGCGGATCCCAGATCGAAGACCGCTGCCGAGGCCTTGATCCGCTGCTCCAGGGTGCCACTGCCCGCCCCTGCCATGGATGTACGCAGACGCTCGATCTCAGCCGTCTGCACCCGCATGAGGCGCAGCTCGGCCCGCAACTCCGGCAATCGGGTCAACAGCTTGTTGCGGGCCTGTTCCAGGGGCGCGTAGAGCACGCCGTAAAGCAGCACCCCCAGGAGCACCAGGCCCCCCAGCACCAGGCTGCGCTGTTCCCGGACATTGCGCTGTGCATACCAGCTACGGGCCCTTGTCAGCCATTCATTGGCCATGGCGCACATCCTTTGCAAGGGTTCTGACACTCAGTTGCAGGCCGTTGTCGTCCTGGACACCGATGACGAGGTTCTGCATGCCGGCAGCGGTCTGTAGGCGTTCCAGCCACTCCGGGTCCGCATCATGCAGCGCCAGGCTCATCCCCCCGGACTCGTAGCTCACGGCCTGGAGCTTGTTGCCGGTCCCCACAGGCCAGGCCTGGGCCAGACGCTCCAGCAGGCTCAGGAAGGCATCCGGGGGAGGATTGCCGGCGGCCGCCCGCAGACCCTGGAGTCTTTCCGTCACCTGCCAGGCCGGATCCACCACCGTGGCATGGGCCGGCAGGGCACGCTCAGCCAGGAGCGCCATCTCCTGGCGGATACGGCTGTTTTCCTTGTTCAGCAGGGCCCAGTCCACCAGCATGCCCAGCACCTGGATGATCAGCAGGGCGGCCACGCCATAGGCCACGGGTTGCAGCAGGCGCTTCCAGTCCAGCCGATTGAAACCGGGGGAATACCGGCCCTGCAACAGGCCGGGCAGCATGGGCCAGGG
>CAZVNY010000112.1:0-3495 GCA_964628785.1 uncultured Thiobacillus sp. | reverse complement strand
TGGGCCAGGGACAGGCTGAGACCCACGGGTGGTTCGCCTTCATCCAGGACGCAACCCCGGACCTTGCCGAAGCGGGCCAGGTTGTTGCCGCTCTGGCGGCCCACGGACCAGTTGCCATCCGTCCAGGGCAGCAAGAGGTAATCCGGCAGGGCATCGTCGGGTTGCAGCCCCAGGGCGGCCAGCCGGGTCATGACCCGGCTCAGCCAGGCGTCCTCCACCACCGCCAGGGTGGCCTCGCCAGCAGACTCCCGGGCCATGACCGCGGCATGTATGGCATCGGCCTCCAGCAAGGTCGCAGCTTCTGCGGCAGCAGGCAGCAGGGGGGCGAGACGCCGTTCGGGCAAATCCGGGAGTTGCACATCGACGGTGAGCACCAGATCCCCTGCCAGCACCAGACGACAGCGCCGAGCCTTGGGCACTTCATCCAGTCGGTGACCGGCGGCCTTGAGCAGGCCGTCGTCATCCAGCAACGCCCAAGCGCAGTCATTGCCTTCCTGTAGGGAATCCCGCCGCAACATGAGGCGGAGCTCACTCATAGATCAACCCTCCAGATCAGTTTGGGGGACTGGTTACCCCGGCGGTGATACAGGGCCTGATTACCCAGGATCAGGCGCTCGCGGCTGATGCGGGCCTGGACCAGGAAATACTGGCTCGAGACCACCACCATGTCTGCCGGTGCATACAATCCCTGGGGCAGGGCCTGCTGGAAATCCTGCGCATGGCGATAATAACTGCGCTCCCGCTTGGCCACCATGGCATAGGCGGTATCCACCTCCAGACCCGTCACCATGGCGGCCAGGACCTCGGCAGGGGCCGTATTGACGTTGATGCCCGCGTGCCCGGGCAGCACCGTGACGAAGGGATGCAGCCGGTGCAGCACCTTGTCATCCACACCTTTGACCTGGCGCAGCTCGTACAGGTTGATGAGGGCATGGTTCGCCGCCCGGTAAGGGGGTTTTTGCGCAAGATAATGGGTGGACTCGGCACCATCCTCACTGCTGGGAATATCGTCCGCATCCAGCCAGTCCACCACGGCCGCAGCCAGGCCCTCGGGCAAGCGCAGGATCCTGAGCAGACGGGTGAAGATGGCCAGCCGTGCCGGATTCACTTCACCATCACTCACCAGGGAATTCAGATTGAAGCGCCCATCCTGGTCCTCGATCCAGCCCCACAGGCGATAGCCTTCTGCCTCCACGGGGGGCAGCCGGGTGGCCCAGGCTTCACCACGATGATCCACGCTGCTGTTGGCGGCATCGTCCTGCAGTACCGAGGCACCCCACTGCTGACCGGCACGCAGGGCCCAGCGGGCCTGGGCCAGGTTCACCAGGTTTTCCATGCGTCGCCACTCCACCTGGGTGCGAAACATGAAGCTACCGGCGGCCATGGCCGCCAGGGCCACCACCAGCATGGCCACGATGACGGCAGCGCCGCGCTGGGCCTGTCTGCCGGCCTTCATTGCACCCGCCACAGCCGTCGCAGGGACAGGCCATCCCCCCGGCTGAGCGTGAGCTCCACGGCTTCCGGCAGGGGATTGTTCGCCTGCAACGGCCACATGTTCAGCCATTGCCCGGCTGCGTCCATGAAGCGGAAGACACAGGTCTCCAGATCCTCCAGGATGGCAGTCTCCTGGGGCGGCAAGCCCAAGTCGTTGCCATCCGGCCAGGCCAGCCGGCTGAGACGGCCATCACCACAACGGTAACCCACCCGCATCAAGCCCTGGGGGGCATCCGCGGGCAGCAGGCGCAGCAGATCGAACTGCATGCCGCCATCCGCGAAGATCTGCACCCGCAGGGCACCACTGAGCGGATCCTGGGGCTCGAACCGACTTGTTGCCGCCGCCAGATCCGCCTCCACTTGACTGTAGGCCATGGCCAGGACCCGCCAACGCTCCATCTCCTCCCGGGCATGGGCCTGGGATTCCAGCACCGCATCCAGGGCACGATAGGCCAGGACGGCAAACAGGCTGAGCAGCACCAGGGCCACCAGAACTTCCATGAGGGTAAAACCCCGGGCGCTCTTCATTGCGGCTGGATGAGGAAGACCACGCTGCGTTGCAGGTTGCGACCCGGTTCTTCCCGACTGGCCACGGAAATCTCCAGGCGCCGAAAACGGGGGTTGGGTGTGGTCATAACCTGTTGTCGTACCAGGAAGTGCTGCTTGGCAAACTCTTCCTCACTGGTGGTGGTATCGGCACTGGGCCAGTCCCGGCGGGCACTGCGTTCGGCGGCGATGTTCTCGGCCAGCCACAAGGCCAGCAGATGGTTGCGGTATTCCCCCACCCCTTCGGTCCCCACGCCGGAGGCGCGCAGGGCCGCGGTCAGCCCGATGGCCACGATGGCCAGGGCCACCAGCACCTCCAACAGGGAAAAACCCGCCTGCCGGGGCCTCAACTCCCCTCCCCAGCAGCCAGGTCCAGTTGGAAGCGTCCAGCGCGCCCGCTTACCAGGGCCCGGGCATTGCCCAGGGCCAGTTCCACGCGCAGGGCATGCACACCCTGGAGGCCCAGCAGCACCCGCTCTCCCAGGGCCAGGGTCTGACCATCTGCCTGGATATTCAGGATATAGATACCGCTGGGCAGGCTGCGGGGATGCAACAGGTCATCCCCACGCACCACCCCCCAGTCCGGGCCCCGTTCCGTGAGTTCCCGGGCCAGGAATTCATAACCACCTGCCAGGCCCACCCAGGCCATGGGTGTGCCCATCAGGGCGGCCTCCTCGCTGGCCAGCTCCAGCAGAGCGGCCAGGCGTTTTGCTTCCTCCTGCACCGCGGCACGATGGTCCGGTTGCAGCACGAGCACCACCGTGGCGACAGCCACACCGATGATCACCAGGGCCACCAGCATCTCCAGCAGGGTAAAGCCCCCCTGGACACGCTGCAGACGGAAAAGCCCTGGGCGGGACCGGTTGCTGCGGGACGCCGGCTTCCTATGCATAAACCCCTTCCCAGCGGAGTCCTGGGCCAAACCGGGCCCCGGCCTGTAGGGGAGTGCAGCAGCAATCAGCGCCGGCTCAGAGCATCCAGTTGCCGATGTCCGCATCCTTGTCTTCCCCGCCGGGCTGACCATCGGCCCCCAAGCTATAGACATCGATTTCACCGTGGCGGCCGGGGTTGAGATAGACGTAGGGCGTGCCCCAGGGATCCTTGGGCAGTTTTTCCAGATAGCCCCCGGACTTCCAGTTCTGGGGAATGGGCTCGATGCCGGGCTTGCTCACCAGGGCCTGCAAACCCTGTTCCGTGCTGGGATAGCGGATGTTGTCCAGGCGGTAGAGCTTCAGGGCCTGCACCAGGCTGGCGATGTCATGCTTGGCGGCGATGACGCGGGCCTCGTCGGGGCGGTCCATGATCTTGGGCGCAATGACGGCGGCCAATACCCCCAGAATGACCAGCACCACCATGAGTTCGATGAGGGTAAAGCCTTTACTGCGCATGTCTGTCCTCCGCGTGGAAAAGAGATGAGAGTCGGCATCGCCGATGAAGTGCATGACCCGTCAATGC
>CAZVNY010000111.1:0-5645 GCA_964628785.1 uncultured Thiobacillus sp. | reverse complement strand
TGGCGGCACGAGCCTCCATACGGCCGTCATCAAGGCTGACCTCGGTGGCGACCATGCCCGTCTTGCCGTAGGCGGCAAGGCGGCCGAAGCCGAGCTTGCTGGAGGCCTGCTGGGTCAGGGTGGTGCCATCGGCGAAGCGGTAGCTGGCGCTGCTGCGGGGACCCGTGAGCACGCTCTCGCCGCCATTGAGCTGATCACCATTCTTCAGGGGCTTGAAGCCCTCGCCCTCGGTCTTGAAGCGCACGTTGCCGTTCACCGCCGTCACCCGCACCGGTGCCGGGGTGAGCTTCAGCAAGTCCACGGGGATGCGCAGATGGGTATTCACCGGCAGACGCTCGGGGATGCTGACCCCGTTCTCCGCCTGCACCTTGGGCCAGTCATTGGGGTTTTGCAGATACTGCCGCCCGATGCCGATCAGGGTGTCCCCCGGTACGGTGAGGTATTGCCAGTCAGCGGCCTGCAGGGGCAGGGCGAGCAGTAGCAGGGGAAGCAGGACAGCGGACGGGAAGCGGGGGATGCGCATGGGGAGGACTCTTACGATAACCTTGCATCTAACTATAACGTTCGAGAGCAAGGAAAGGTTGTCCATGCACATCGGAACCCCTCTGTCCGCCTCTGCCACCCGGGTCATGCTGCTGGGTGCCGGCGAGCTGGGCAAGGAAGTCATCATCGCCCTGCAACGCCTGGGTGTGGAAGTCATCGCGGTGGACCGCTATGACGATGCCCCGGGGCAGCAGGTGGCCCATCGCGCCCAGACCGTGGACATGAGTGACGGCAATGTCCTGGCCAGGCTCATCGATTCGGAAAAGCCCCATCTGGTGGTGCCGGAGATCGAGGCCATCGCCACCGAGACCCTGGTGGAGCTGGAAAAGGCCGAGGCCTGCAGGGTGGTCCCCACGGCCCGTGCCGCCCATCTGGCCATGAACCGGCAGGGCATCCGCCGTCTGGCGGCCGAGACCCTGGGCTTGCCCACCTCCCGCTACGCCTTCGTGGATTCCCTCAAGGCCCTGCGCGCCGCCGTGGAAGGGCCCGATGGCATCGCTTATCCCTGCGTGGTCAAGCCCGTGATGTCCTCCTCCGGCAAGGGCCAGAGCCGGGTGGACAGCGCCGAGGATCTGGCCGGGGCCTGGCACTATGCCGCCACCGGCAGCCGGGTGGACAAGGGCCAGGTCATCGTGGAGGAGCTCATCGACTTCGACTATGAGATCACCCTGCTCACCGTGCGGGCCCGGGCGGCGGACGGCCGGGTCGAGACCCATTTCTGCGCCCCCATCGGCCACCGTCAGGTGAAGGGGGACTATGTGGAGAGCTGGCAGCCCCAGGCCATGTCCGAGGCGGCCCTGGCTGCGGCCCGGGACATCGCCCGCCGCATCACCGACGACCTGGGGGGCCTGGGGGTGTTCGGCGTGGAATGCTTCGTCAGGGGCGATCAGGTCTGGTTCTCCGAGGTCAGCCCCCGCCCCCACGACACGGGCCTGGTGACCCTGATCAGCCAGCGCCAGTCGGAATTCGAGCTGCATGCCCGGGCCATCCTGGATCTGCCGGTGGATGTGTCCCTGCGCAACCCGGGGGCCTCGGCGGTGATCTATGGCGGCCTGGAAGGCCGGGACGTGCGCTACGAGGGCGTGGACCAGGCCCTGCTGGTGCCAGGCACGGACATCCGCCTGTTTGGCAAACCGGAGGCCTATTTTCGTCGCCGCATGGGCGTGGCCCTGGCGGAAGCCCCGGATACGGAGACCGCCCGGGAACGCGCCCGCCAGGCCGCCGCCAGGGTGCGCTGCGTCAAGGCCTCAGACCCGGCCTGAGACCCCGCCAGGCGCCCGGCTTCAGGCGGCTTTTGTCGCGTCCTCCGGGCCTGGCACGGGGGTCGTTGCCAGGGCGCGCAGCATCTCCAGCCCCCAGGCCACGCCGAAGCCGGTGATGTCGGAATTCGCCGCCCCCAGCCCACCCTTGCAGCGACAGGCGGACAGGTCCACATGCAACCAGGGCACGTCAGCGACGAAGCGTTGCAGGAAGCGGGCCGCCAGGATGTGGTCCGCCTCGGATTCCAGGGTGCACTGCTTCACGTCCGCCACCTGGGAATCCAGGGCCGCGTCGTAGTCCTCGGGCATGGGGAAGGCCACCACCCGCTCGCCGCTGACCTCCCCCGCAACCACGGCCTGGGCCACCAGTTCACTGCGGTTGCCGATGACCCCGCTCATGCGCTCGCCCAGGGCCACCGTCATGCTGCCGGTGAGGGTGGCGAAGTCCAGGATGGCGGCGGGCTTGTCCCGGGCCGCCAGGGCCAGGGTGTCCGCCAGCACCAGGCGGCCTTCCGCATCGGTATGCACGATCTCGATGCTGGTGCCGTTCAGGGCCGTCACCACCTCGTTCTGGGTGTAGGCCTGGGGTGAGAGGTGATTCTGGGCGATGGCCAGCCAGACCTCCAGGTGCACGGGCAGCCGCAGCCGGCTCGCCGCCAGCAATACCCCCAGGGCCACGGCAGAACCGTTCATGTCATCGTGCATGTTGTGCATGTAACGCGCCGGCTTCAGGTTGTGACCACCGGTATCGAAGCAGATGCCCTTGCCCACCAGGGCGATGCGCCTGTCCTTGCCCCTAATTCCTCGCCCCTTGCCACTCATGCCCTTGTAGACGAGCTTGACGATGGCGGCATCCTGGTGGCCGCTGCCCCGGGCCACCGCCAGGAAGGCCCCGGCCTTGAGCGCCTGCAGCCGCTTGCTGTCGTATTCCTGCACCTGCCAGCCCCAAGCCTTGGCCAGCCGGCGGATCTGCTCGCGGTAGTGGGCCGGGGTCAGCAGATTGGGCGGCAACAGGGTGAGGCGGCGGCACAGGGTATTGCCCTGGGCCAGGGCCTGCTCCGCCTGCAGGTCCAGCCCCGTCACTCCGTGCAACACCAACCGCTGCAAGGGTTTGGCGGGCTTGTCCGTCTTCCAGGCCGGCAGGGGCATGCCGTTCAGGCTGGCCACGTAGGTTGCCGCCCGGGCCGCCCGGGCCCTGAACACATCCGGGCCGTAGAGGGCGATGTGCAGTTCTTCGGCCTGCTCGTCCAGCAGGGGTTTCACGGCCTGACGCAGGCGCTCGTGCCATTTGAAGGGGGTGGCATCGGCCTCCAGGCGCAGCCAGACGGAAAGGCACCCCCCCGCCAGCTCCACGGCCAGGGGCTGCTTGCTCAGGTCCGCAGCGGATTTCTGTCGGCGTTCCAGGGCCGATTCCACGGCCTGGTGGTCCGGGGCGTCAAGCCAATCCTCGCCGGCGGGCAGCAGGAGCAACAGGTGGCGCACGCCTTTGCCCCGCTGCAGCAGCGGGGCCCGCCGCTGGGCCAGTCGGGCGGGTCCGGCATCCTGGTCAAGCAAGGACTTCATAAGCGTTCCTTTCTATTGAATTTGTCAATAGTCAATATTGAAAAATTGACCCGCTCCGACCGGCCCTGGATAATTCGCGGGTTTTGCCAAGATTGTTCCATGAAACCCGGATTCCATTAGCATTGTTGGGGCGCGGCCGAGCCCAAGCGCAGCGCCTGAAGATCTACGGAGACATCCTTCCATGCCCAACTCCCTGCCCGACATCGATCCCCAGGAAACCCGCGAATGGCTGGACGCCCTGGCCGCCGTCATCGAAGAAGAAGGGGTCGAACGCGCCCATTACCTGCTGGAACGCCTCATCGACAAGGCCCGCCGTTCCGGCGCCTATCTGCCCTACAACGCCACCACCGCCTATGTGAACACCATCCCCCTGCACCAGCAGGACAAGCACCCGGGGGATGTGGCCATGGAATCCCGCATCAAGGCCCTGATCCGCTGGAACGCGGTGGCCTGCGTCATGCGCGCCAACGAGAAGGCCCCGGGGGTGGGCGGTCATATCGCCAGCTTCCAGTCCTCCGCCACCCTGTACGAGGTGGGTTTCAACCACTTCTTCCGCGCCCCCCACGACCAGCACGGCGGCGACCTGGTGTTCTTCCAGGGCCATTCCTCCCCCGGCATCTATGCCCGGGCCTTCCTGGAAGGGCGTATCGACGAAGAGCAGATGGCCAATTTCCGCCAGGAAACCGGTGGCCGGGGCATCCCCTCCTACCCCCACCCCTGGCTCATGCCGGACTTCTGGCAGTTCCCCACCGTGTCCATGGGTCTGGGGCCCCTGCAGGCCATCTACCAGGCCCGCTTCCTCAAGTATCTGCATGACCGCGGCATCGCCGACACCACGGGGCGCCACGTCTGGGCCTTCCTGGGGGATGGCGAGACGGACGAGCCCGAGACCCTGGGGGCCATCACCCTGGCCTCCCGGGAGAGGCTGGACAACCTGATCTTCGTCATCAACTGCAACCTGCAGCGCCTGGACGGCCCGGTGCGGGGCAACGGCAAGATCATCCAGGAGCTGGAGGCCGCCTTCCGTGGAGCGGGCTGGAACGTCATCAAGGTGATCTGGGGCTCCTACTGGGATCCCCTGCTGGCCATGGACACCCACGGCCTGCTGCAAAAGCGCATGGAGGAATGCGTGGACGGTGAATATCAGAACTTCAAGGCCAAGGGCGGCGCCTATACCCGGGAACACTTCTTCGGCAAATATCCCGAGCTCAAGGAAATGGTGGCGGCCATGTCCGACGAGGACATCTGGCGCCTGAACCGGGGCGGCCATGACCCACACAAGGTGTATGCGGCCTATGCGGCCGCCGTGCAGCACACGGGCCAACCCACGGTGATCCTGGCCAAGACCGTGAAGGGCTACGGCATGGGGGCTTCCGGCGAAGCCCAGAACCCCACCCACCAGCAGAAGAAGATGGACCTGGAATCCCTGCGCCACTTCCGCGACCGTTTCCAGATCCCCATTGCCGATGAGCAACTGGAACACCTGCCCTTCTACCGTCCGGACGAGAACAGCCCGGAGATGCAATACCTGCATGCCAAACGCGCCGCCCTGGGGGGCTACCTGCCCATCCGCCGGCAAAAGGCGGAGGCCCTGACGGCCCCGCCCCTGACCACCTTCCAGGCCATGCTGGAGACCACCGGCGAACGCGAGATCTCCACCACCATGGCCTTCGTGCGCATCCTCACCGCCCTGCTGCGGGACAAGGCCCTGGGCCGCCGTGTGGTACCCATCATCCCGGACGAGGCCCGCACCTTCGGTATGGAAGGCCTGTTCCGCACCGTGGGCATCTATTCCTCCGTGGGCCAGCTCTACGAGCCCGTGGACTCGGACCAGGTCATGTACTACCGCGAGGACAAGGGTGGCCAGATCCTGGAGGAAGGCATCAACGAGGCCGGGGCCTTCTGTTCCTGGCTGGCGGCCGCCACCTCCTACAGCACCAACGGCGTGCAGATGGTGCCCTTCTACATCTACTACTCCATGTTCGGCTTCCAGCGCGTGGGAGACCTGGCCTGGGCCGCCGGCGATTCCCGCGCCCGGGGCTTCCTCCTGGGGGGCACCGCCGGCCGCACCACCCTGAACGGTGAAGGCCTCCAGCACGAGGATGGCCACAGCCACCTGCAGGCCGCGCTGATCCCCAATTGCATCTCCTACGATCCCACCTTCCACTACGAGCTGGCCGTGATCATCCAGGACGGCCTGCGGCGCATGCACCAGGAACAGGAGGACGTGTTCTATTACATCACCGTCATGAACGAGAACTACAGCCACCCGGCCCTGCC
>CAZVNY010000110.1:0-5694 GCA_964628785.1 uncultured Thiobacillus sp. | reverse complement strand
GGCGGGTGATATAGGACTCATACCAGGGGAGTCCGGTGGTCTGGGAACTGCGTCCACGATTCAGCCTACACGGAGTCCACCTGGTTCGCGTCGGTGGCCGTAGTGGCCCGAGCCCCAATGTCACGCTCATCGCCCTCGACCGTACGGACCGGTATCTGCATGCCTGTCGCGAGCGTGCCCTCCGGCGCCTTCAGTCGCAGACTTCCACTTCCGAACCGAAAGGGGTGAAGGCGCCGACGAGTTCCGTGATGTCGGCCAACTGGAACCTCGCACCCGCCGCGGGTGGCGTGAGCCTCAACGTGTAGATGGGAGCGTGGAGTTGATGATCTGCCCCCATACGGGCGTTCGTCATACCGTCATCCAGCGCGTGATCGACGTCCGTGCGAGCCAGGGCTCGCACCAGCCCGATTCCATCCGTTCTGCTCGACTCGGCGGCTTGTTGCACCACCTGCACGGCCGTGTACGCCACCCAGGCCACGGCGTCGGCCTGCTGGCCGTAGCGTGAACGGTAAGCCGCGCTGAAGCTGGTGGAGGCGACCGCCGCGTCCCACGCGGCGAACCTCGGTGTGGCGCCGGTGGTCGGGGCGTCGGCTCGGAGCGTCCAGTAGTACTGTCGGAGCTGGGTGCCGGGGTCCGGGAACGGGAAGATGGTCGCCCCGATACCTGCCGCTTCGTACTGCCCCAGGAACACGAGTTGCTCGTCGGTGGTCAAGAGCAAGACGACCGCGTTCGACCCGCTGGCGCGCACCGCCTCGAACGCAGCGCCGTAGTACGGCTGTCCTGGTTCGACCGTCACGTAGTGGACCGGTAGCGCGGAGGCCGAAGAGCGCGCCATGGCGAGTAGGAGTCGCTCTCGTAACGCTTGTCCTCCAGGGGTATCGAGGTGGACGATGGCGACCGCGTGCGGGTCCGCCCGGTTCAGCGAGTCGGAGAGTGCCGCCAGGTAGTCGTCCACACCGGGAGCGATGCTGAATGTGGTCGATCGGCACACCCCCTGGCGCAGTTCCGGTGCCGGGTCCCCCACGTTGATGAACGGCACCATGAGGTCCGTCGCGGTCGTGGCGAGCCGGGCGGCCTGACCGTCGCCAACGCCACCTATCAAGGCCGAGGCCCCATCGGCTGCGACGAGGCGTCGCGCAGCCCGTTCGGCTACGTCCGGTGTGGGAGCGGACGTGAGGAGCACGCGTAAGGGGGCGGTGGCGGCATCTCCCAGGAGCTCGTCGGCCAGGACGGCGCCGCGGCGCGCGGCGTCGGCCAACTGTTCGAAGTTCTCGGTCAGCAGCGGACGGGCGCCGGTCTGCGACGGCAAGACCACGCCGACCAAGAGCGCGCCGTCCGGTACGCCGGTGCCGAGCGAAGGCCTGGGAGCCGTCACTGCGGGTCGAAGGACGCGGTACTCGTCCAAGAGCGCCTGTATGTCGCTCCAGCGCGCCGCGATGGCGCGGTTCAGGAGGTCGCGTAGCTCGTCGTCGCCGCGGCGCACGGCCATGGTGATGGGCTGGATGAGGGCAAGGAACGGGATGTCGATCTCGGGGGTCACCGGTGCGACCGTCATGGGGGTCGCTCCGGCTTCGGCGAAGTAACCCGCGGCGGCGCCGCGCACGATGCCGACGTCGAGGCGACCGGCCGCCACGTCGCGCAAGATGGCGTCGGCGCCGTCGCTCGCGAGGTAATGGTGGAGGTTCGACTGGGGTACCCGAGACCTGAGCGCGAAGTCTAGTGGACCGCCACGGTCCACGCCGATCTGCAAGCCTAGAAGGCGTGGGTCGTCGAGGGACTCGATGGTAGCGCCACCATCCGAGCGCGTGACGAAGTACGTGGCGTTGGAGTAGTAGTCGATGGTGTTGAGGAACGGCTCTTGTCCGTCGGCGGCACCGATGAGCACGTCGCATTCACCCAAACGCAGCATGAGTTCCGCGTCGGTACCCTGCCTCGGCAGTGGCATCCAAGCGTAGGTCAGGTCGGCGCCGAGCTCCTCGGCGACCAACCGTGCCAGGCGGTTCTCGAAGCCGTCGCCTGCCCGGTTCGAGTAAGGGAGGTTGTCCTGATCGGCGCAGACGCGCAGCTCCCAGGTCACTGGACCGGTTTGAGCCTCCACCGCGGCGGTTGCTAGTAAGCCGATCGCCGCGATCGCGACGCACAGGTTTCTCCTCACCCGATCGTGGGTGAGGAGAAACCTGGCAAGTGACGTCATCTCGCAGACTTGAGGGCGAACACCCAGACCGCGCCGCCGCTGACCGGGTTGAACGGCACGCCGTACGTGGCTGCCGCCAGGGCGACATCGCCCGCGGCGATAGCGCCGTGGCCGGCTTCGACGGCTATGTATTGGACCCCGTCGAGCTCGAACGATACCGGGACGCCGAGGACGCCCGAGTTCGTCTTGAAGCGCCAGACTATCTCGCCGGTCTTGGCGTCGTAGGCCCTGAGTTCGCGGTCGAAGATGTCGCCCCCGAACACCAGGCCCCCCGCCGTGACCATGGCAGGCGAGCGTACGGGCATCTGCTGGCGGTGCTTCCAGACGACCTCGCCGGTCGCCACGTCGATGGCCTGGAGCGCGCCGGCCTCGTCGAGGTCGTCCGGGATGTAGATGCTGAAGTTGGCGCCCATGTAGGTCTGGCCCGCCATGTAATCGGCCTCGCCGCCCTCGATCCTCATGCACGATTCCGAGGTCGGCACGTAGGCGTAACCCGTATCCGGGCTGTAGGCCAGTCCGAACCAGTTGTTCGCGCCGCCAAGCGCCGGGCAGACGTCCACGGATTTACCGATGTCGGGCCGGTGCTCCTCAGGGATGATGGGTCGGCCGTCCGCCTCGAAGCCTGTGATGGTCATGGGCTCCGCCTCCATGTACGGCGTGCCGTACACGAAATCGAGGTTGGTGCGGTCCAGTAGGTAGAAGTTGCCGCTACGCGCCGCGTGGATGAGGCCCTTGAGCGGCTGTCCGTCGCGCACGATGTCGACCAGGGTCTGATCCGAGATCTCGTCGTAGTCCCACGTGTCGTTGGGAACGTACTGGTAGTGCGAACGGATCTCGCCGGTATCGGGGTCGAGGGCCACGACCGACGCGGTGTAGAGGTTGTCGCCGGGCCGCAGAGCGCCCGACCACGGCGCCGCGTTGCTGGTGCCCCAGTAGGTCAGGTTCAGGTCGGGGTCGTATGAGCCCGTGACCCAGATGGAGGCGCCGCCCGTCTTCCAGGTATCGCCCGGCCAGGTCTCGTTGCCCGGCTCGCCCGGTCCCGGGATGGTGTGGGTCTTCCAGAGGAGGTCGCCCGTCTCGGCGTCGTAAGCGGCCACGAAGCCGCGGATGCCGTACTCCCCGCCTGACGCGCCGACCAGGATCTTGCCGTCGATGGCCAGCGGAGCGAGGGTCATGGCGTAGCCGAGGAGGTAGTCCTCGACCGTGGTGTCCCATACGAGTTCGCCCGTCGTGGCCTCGAAGGCGAGGAGGTGGGCGTCCAGCGTTGCCAAGTAGACCTTGTCGCCGTAGAGCGCCACACCACGGTTGACCATCCCGCAGCACACTTCGGGCGCAACGTCGCTCGGCAGCTCGCGCTTGTACTGCCAGACGAGGTCACCCGTGCGGACATCGAGGGCGAACAACGTGCTGAACGGCGCCGTGGCGAACATGAGCCCGCCGTTCACGATGGGCGGCGCCTCATGCCCGTCTGACACGCCGGTGCCGAACGACCATACCGGGACCAGGTCGGCCACGTTGTCCACGTTGATCTGGTCGAGCGGGCTGTACGCCTGCAGTGAGTACGTGCGCTTGTACATGAGCCAGTCGCCGGGGGCCGGGTCGAGGAGCCGCTCGTTCGTTACGGGCTCGTAAGTGCCTTGGTAAACGATGGGCGTGACCGGCGGGTTGTCGGTCGCCGGTGCTCCGGCCTCGCCCCCGCCTTCCGCTGCAGCGGGCACCGTGGTCGGCGTCATGCTCAACGCGATCACAGCCATGCCGGGCGTAGCGATGTCCCACATGGCGGAGGTGCCGGCACCTGCCGTGTCGCCCGGAGCGGAATCTGCGGCTGACAGGTAGAGCGGCCAGCCGCGATACGTCACCTGAGATGTGCCGTCGCCACGCGCGATGGTGCCGAGGTCGGCGGCGTCTATCCCATCGCCGGCCGTTATGGCGCCCGCCGCGATGAGCGGGGTCCAGTGAGTGGTGCACGGCGCCGCGCACCGACTGGTGCCGGACAGCGAATCGTTATGGAAGATGTAGAGCGTCATGCCGTTGCCATCTTCTAGCCGAGCAGGCTCTACGGCGAAATCGGCCGTGACCACGACAGGCTCTGCCGCGGAGACCTGCGCGGCCGTCGTGTCGTCTGCTTTGACGGAACTGGCAGAGCCGCCCGCCCTGACGGCCGCTACCTGCTCGGACGTGATCGGGTCGAAGTCGTTCCCCCATGAGGTGCGCTCGAAGGTGGCGATCGCCGCGATATCGTCATCGCTCAAGGACTTCGCGAAGCTCGGCATCGAGTTGCCGCCGCGCAGGATCTGCCGGATGTGATAGTCGGGGTCCGTCAGGTTCGAGTTCCCGGCGAGGGCGGGCCCTACGCTGCCTTGACCGGTGGCGCCGTGGCAGACCGCGCAGTTGGCGTCGTAAAGACCCTTGCCGTCCGTCCCTTCCTGCGCTGCGGCGAACATGAAGCTCAGTGCGAGCACCGAGGTGAATAGCCACCGTGCTGGTCTCATTACGGATTACCTCCGGAGCAGGACCCGATCGGGGACTCCTGGGCGAGTTCCCGCGACGAGCCAGAGATGCCATGGAATTGTCACGTTGAACAGAGCTGGCATCTGACGGGCGCCATGGTAGCACGAAGTATGACCGAGTCAGGATCTAGTGTGCCTGACCATGCTGATGAATACCGCCGAGGGATGTTCTGACTCCGGTATAAGGATCCTGCGCCCCTGCGCCCCTGCGGCTCGCCGGCGGCGTCCGCGGTCGCCCATCTGGGTCGCCCATCTGGTGTGTGGCACGCCTTCCTGCGCTTGAGGGGCGCATGGGCCTGGGTCTGCCAGGTCGTTACACTGGCCCATGCCAAAGGTCTTCCTCATCATGCTCGACGGTGTCGGCGCGGACACTTTCCGTACCTACCGAAGCCGCCTGCCGTTCCTCTCGCACCTGGCCGCAGGCGGCTACGGTGTCGAGCGCCTACGGTCCCTCGTCCCCGGTATCTCGCTGCCGGGGCGGACGTCGATCCTCACGGGTCGCAGCGCGGCCGACGCCGGCGTGTACGGCAACAACGTATGGCACGACACGCGCTTCAGTTACGCCGACCCCGATGACGTGCGGGTGCCGACGTTGCCCCGGTTGGCGCTCGCGGCGGGCCTTGATGTGGCGTGCATCGGCTTCGGCATGGTGCGGCCGGAGGACGCGACCGTCTTCAAGCGGCCGTGGTGGGCGGACGACTTCGTTCAGCGGGCGCGCGACGACGTGGGCGAGCCTGCGCAACGCGCCTGGCGGCGCGCGGCCGACCATGTGGACCCCACGGGCCGGCTGATCGCCGCGGCGGCAGATGCCGGCTACCCGACCGACTACCCGGAGCGCTTCCCGGACCGCCGCATCTACGGCCTGGCCGGTGACATGCGCGTGGCCAACTGGGCGGGTCTGCTGGCGGCTGCCGACCCGGCGCCAGACCTCATGCTGACCGAACTCCTCATGACCGACTCCGTCCAGCACAGCCACGGCTTCGATACCGA
>CAZVNY010000109.1:0-5726 GCA_964628785.1 uncultured Thiobacillus sp. | reverse complement strand
CCTGAATACTGCCCAGGGCCTGCAGGTCTTTCGGCCTGCGGCTGGCTACCTCCCTGAGGCTGCTGTCATGCAGGATCACAAAGGCCGCCACATTGTGTTCCCTGGCGGTCTGGCGGCGCCATTCACGCAGGCGCTCGAACAAAACCGCGTCACCACCTGACAGTCCCGTTGCCGGCCTGTCGGAGCGTTGTCTGCGCGGCTTCTTCCCAAGTGGCTCACGCAACATGATGCTTACTTCCCCCTTGAGCACGGGCCTGGCCTCGGCGGTGAGCCGAAGCGCCCCCCAGGCGTCGTGGTCCACCTCCAGCCAGCCCCGGGCCACCAGGGCCCGCAGCACGACTCGCCAGCGTTTCTCCTCCAGATCGCTGCCAATGCCGAATACGGACAGGGTCTCATGGCCCCACTGCAGCACCTTGTCCGTGGACCTGCCCAGCAACACGTCGATGACATGGGCGGCACCGAAGCGCTGCTGGGTACGATAGATGGCGGACAGGGCCTTGCGTGCCGCTTGCGTGGCATCCCACAGCCGGGGGGGTTCCAGACAGTTGTCGCAGTTGCCACAAGGCTCGCTAGCCTCGCCGAAGTAGTCCAGCAGGGCCACCCGGCGGCAGGTGGCGGATTCCGCCAGGCCCAGCAGGGCGTTGAGCCTGGCGTGGGCCAGGCGCTTGTGGGCCTCGGTGGATTCCGCCTGTGCGATGAAACGGCGCTGGGTGGCCACATCCTGCAGGCCCCAGACCATCCAGGCCTCGGCTGGCAGGCCATCCCGGCCCGCCCTGCCCGTCTCCTGGTAATAGCCTTCCAGGGAACGGGGCAGGTCCAGGTGGGCCACGAAGCGCACATCCGGCTTGTCTATACCCATGCCGAAGGCAATGGTGGCCACCATGATGATGCCTTCCTCGCGCAGGAAACGTTCCTGATGCAGGTTGCGGGTCTGGCTGTCCAGCCCGGCGTGGTAGGGCAAGGCGGCAAACCCCTCCAGCACCAGGCAGGCGGCGGTTTCCTCCACCTTGTTGCGGGTGGCGCAATAGACGATGCCCGCCTCGCCCTGGCGATCCTCCCGCAGAAAGGCCAGGAGCTGGCGCCTGGCATCCTGTTTCTCCAGGATGCTGTAGCGGATGTTGGGCCGGTCGAAACTGGCCACGAAGGTCCTGGCCTGGGTCAGTTCCAGGCGTTGCACGATCTCCTGCCGGGTCTGGGCGTCCGCCGTGGCGGTGAGGGCGATGCGGGGCACGTCGGGAAAGCGTTCATGCAACAGGGACAGGCCCAGGTATTCCGGGCGGAAGTCGTGCCCCCACTGGGACACACAATGGGCCTCATCGATGGCGAACAAGGCCAGCAGACCCGCCGCATGCACCTGGGCCAGGAGTTCCAGCGTATGGGACATGAACAGGCGCTCCGGCGCCACGTAGAGCAGCTTCAGCCGGCCGGCAAGGAAGTCCCGCATCACCCGGTTGGCGACCTCCGGGGCAAGGCTGGAGTTGAGGCAGGCGGCCGCCACCCCGGCCTCTGTCAGGGCCGCCACCTGATCCTGCATGAGGGCGATGAGGGGGGACACCACCACGGCGCACCCCGGCCGCATCAGGGCCGGGATCTGGTAACACAGGGATTTGCCGCCCCCGGTGGGCATGAGCACCAGGGCATCTCCGCCCTGGACCACCTGCTGGATGATGGCGTCCTGCTGCCCCCGGAAATGGCTGTAGCCGAAGACATGCTGGAGGAGTTCGAGGGCGCTGGTAGACATGGTACGGGAGCGGAAAAAGACGGGGAAAAGGGCAGGGAATTATCGCCGGCCGGTTAAAATCCCGTCTCCCAGCGTTGCAACCACCGTTTCCTTCCCCGTCATCATGTCCGATCCCAAACCCGCTGCCGCCCCCATCCAGGACGAGAACCAGATCATCGCCGAGCGCCGGGAAAAACTGGCCGCTCTGCGCCAGGCCGGTGTGGCCTTCCCCAACGACTTCCAGCGCGAGCACTATGCCGCCGACCTGCATGCCGCCCACGGCGGCAAGAGCAGGGAAGAGCTGGAGGCCGCCGCCATTCCCGTGGTGATGGCCGGACGCATGCTGCTCAAGCGGGTCATGGGCAAGGCCAGCTTCGCCACCCTGCAGGACATGAGCGGCCGCATGCAGATCTATGTCTCCAATGACCTCACCGGTAGCGCCGTGCACGAGGCCTTCAAGCACTGGGACCTGGGGGACATCCTGGGCGTGGCCGGCACCCTGTTCAAGACCGGCAAGGGAGAGCTGACCATCCATGCCACCAGCCTGCGCCTGCTCACCAAGTCCCTGCGTCCCCTGCCGGAGAAGTACCACGGCCTCAGCGACCAGGAACAGAAATACCGCCAGCGCTATCTGGACCTGATCACCAACGAGGTGACCCGGGAGACCTTCGTGCGCCGCTCCCGGATCGTACAGAGCATGCGCAATTTCATGACCGATCACGGTTTCCTGGAAGTGGAAACCCCCATGATGCAGCCCATTCCCGGGGGGGCTGCGGCACGCCCCTTCGTCACCCACCACAACGCCCTGGACATGGAGCTCTACCTGCGCATCGCGCCGGAGCTCTATCTCAAGCGTCTGGTGGTGGGGGGCCTGGAAAAGGTCTTCGAGATCAACCGCAACTTCCGCAACGAAGGCATCTCCACCCGGCACAACCCGGAATTCACCATGATGGAGTTCTATGAGGCCTACCGGGACTACACCTACCTCATGGACTTCGTGGAAGAGATGCTGCGCAGCATCGCCGTGGAGGTGACCGGCCATGCCGTGGTGCCCTATCAGGGACTCAACATCGATCTGGCGCATCCCTTCCCCCGCCTCACCGCCCTGGAGGCCACCCGCCAGTACAACCCGGAACTCAGGGACGCCCCCCTGGACGACATCGCCTTCCTGCGCGCCGAACTGGAGCGGCGCAAGATCGCCTACCGACCCCAGGACGGCCTGGGAGGGCTGCAGCTCACCCTGTTCGAGGAAACCACCGAGCACCAGCTCGTGCAGCCCACCTACATCGTGGACTATGCGGTGGAGACTTCGCCCCTCGCCCGGGCCAGCGACACCCGTCCCGGCATCACCGAGCGCTTCGAGCTCTACATCGCCGGCCGGGAAGTGGCCAACGGCTTTTCCGAGCTCAACGACCCGGAAGACCAGGCCGCCCGCTTCCAGGCCCAGGTGCTGGCCAAGGAGGCCGGCGACGAAGAGGCCATGTACTACGACGCCGACTACATCCGCGCCCTGGAACACGGCCTGCCCCCCACCGCCGGCTGCGGCATCGGCGTGGACCGCTTCGTCATGCTGCTCACCGATGCCGCAAGCATCCGCGACGTGATCCTCTTCCCCCAGTTGCGGCGAGAGGATTGATGATGCAACGCCAGCTCTTCCACGAAGTGCTGGCGCAAATCGACGCCGTGGTCCTGGGCAAGGCCCGGCAGATCCGTCTGGCCCTGACCTGCCTGCTGGCCGGGGGCCACCTGCTCATCGAGGACCTGCCCGGGGTGGGCAAGACCACCCTGGCCCATGCCCTGGCCCACAGCCTGGGCCTGGAGTTCAAGCGTATCCAGTTCACCAGCGACCTCCTGCCGGCGGACGTACTGGGCTATTCGGTGTTCGACCGCAGTCAGGGGGGCTTCAGCTTCCATCCGGGGCCCATCTTCAGCCAGGTGGTGCTGGCCGACGAGATCAACCGCGCCACCCCCAAGTCGCAAAGCGCCCTGCTGGAGGCCATGGAGGAAGGCCAGGTCACCCTGGAAGGCGTCACCCGTCCCCTGCCCTATCCCTTCTTCGTCATCGCCACGCAAAATCCCTTCAGCCAGACCGGCGTCTACCCCCTGCCGGAGTCCCAGCTGGACCGCTTTCTCATGCGCCTGAGTCTGGGTTATCCCGACAGCGCCGCGGAACGCGAGCTGCTCAGCGGCCAGGCCCGGCCCGCCCGCACCTGCACGCCGGCAGCCTCCCCCCAGGATCTGCTACAGGTCCGGGAAGCCCTGGACCGGGTGCGCCTGGCGCCGCCTCTGCTGGATTACCTCCAGGCCCTGGCCAACCACAGCCGGGCCGGCCGCTTCGTGCATGGCCTCTCCCCCCGGGCCATGTTGGGCCTGGCCCGGGGGGCCCGGACCTGGGCCTGGCTGGAAGGCCGGGATTACGTCATCCCCGACGACGTCCAGGCCGTATTCCCCGCCATCGCCGCCCACCGCCTGCTGGATGCCGAGGGCGGCCTGTCGGGAGAACAATGCGCCAACCAGGTGCTGGGGGCCGTGGCGATCCCCTGAGGCATGCCGCAAAAGTCCGCAACGAGCCTCCCCTTCCTTCCCTTGCGCACCCCCCTGCTGCGGCGCATCTTTCGCCTGCAGGCAGTGGAGCCCCTGCCCTTCACTCCGGGGCCCCGGCGTATCTATATCCTGCCCACGCGTCAGGGTCTGGCATTCGGGCTTTTGCTCCTGGGCATGCTCATCGGCTCCATGAACTACGGCCTGTCCATGGGCTTCCTCTTCACCTTTCTGCTCACGGGCATGCAGCTCGCCACCCTGTTCAGCACCTGGCGCGGCCTTTTGGGGCTGCGTCTGACCAGCATCGAGGCCGAACCCGGTTTCATGGGGGAGTCGGTGGGCTTCGTCTTTCAGCTCGAGGGCCCCGGAGAGCAGATGGGGACGGGGCTTTTTCTCGAAAGCGGGGGCCAGCGGGTAGCCGTACAGACCCAGCGACCGGGGTTTGCCCAGGCCCACCTGCGCCTCCCGGCCCGGCAGCGTGGCCGGCTCACCCTGGGGCCCTGCCGTCTATTCAGCGAGGCCCCCCTGGGCCTGTTTCGGGCCTGGTGCGTCTTCGCCCCCGCCGCCACGGCCCTGGTCTGGCCCAGGCCCGCCCCCAGGGGACTGCCCCTGCCCGTCGGCGCCACGGGGGCAGAGGAGCAGGCCGTGGGCACCCACCGGGGTACGGAGGACTTCGATGGCCTGACGGCCTACCAGCCAGGTGAAAGCCCTTCCCGCCTGGTCTGGAAACACCTGGGCCGTCTGCCCGAACCCCTGGTGAAGACCTTCGTCTCCCCCCACAGCGACGTACTCTGGCTGGACTGGTCCCGGCTGCCCGCCATGGAGACGGAGCAGCGCCTGGCCCAACTGGCGCGCTGGACATTGAGCGCGGAGCAGGCCGGGCTGGCTTATGGCCTGATCCTGCCGGGCAGCCGCATTCCCCCCGCCAGCGGCCCGGGGCAGCGGCTGCGCTGCCTCAACGCCCTGGCCCTGTACGGCTCGGCAGGCCCGGAGCACCATGCTGTTGCCTGAAGTCTGGCGCCCCCAGGTCCTTTGGCTGCTGCCGCCCCTGCTGGCCCTGCTGCCCCATCTGGGACACGTACCCTTCTGGCTGGGCCTGGTGTGCCTGGCCTTGTGGTTTTGGCGTCTGGCCCTGGAGCTGGGCAACAGGGCATTGCCCCCCAGGAGCTTGCGGGCATTGTTGGCCCTGGCCGCCCTGGCGGTGGTGTTCTGGCACTACAGGAGCATCGTCGGTCAGCAGGCCGGAGTGCCCCTGTTCCTGCTCCTGTTGTTCATCAAGCTGCTGGAAAGCCACAGCCTGAGGGAAAAGCGCCTGTTGCTCATCCTCACCCAGTTCGCGGCCATGAGCTATTTCCTCGTGGGCCAGTCCATCCTGGTGACGGGCTATCTCCTGCTGGTGTCCATTCTGGGCATCGCCGTCATGTTGCATCTCCAGGCCGAAGGCAGGCAGCCCCTGGGCCGGGCC
>CAZVNY010000108.1:0-5736 GCA_964628785.1 uncultured Thiobacillus sp. | reverse complement strand
GTTCAACCCAAATTGAACCAGATGTTGGGTGAGCAAAATGAGCTCGCGCGGTTGGCCCCCTCCGGCACGCGGCCGCTGGCGGAGGCCGTGGCGCAGGCCGCCAGGCCGGACGCCGGCCTCGTACCGGTAGGCTCCGTCGAGCTCTACACCGTGCGACGCCCCTACTCCGGACCGGGGGGCGCTCCCATCTCGTTCGTGCTCCTGCACGCTTACGGCTCCAACGCGTTCTCGTTCGACCTCGTCCTCGACGACCTGGCGCGGTACGGCGACGTCGTGGCCTTCGACCGCCCGGGCTTCGGTCTGAGCGAGAGGCCGGCCCCGCCGGACCTGGGCTCGGGCGCAGGCCCATACTCCCAGGCGGCGCAGGTGGAGCAGACCGTGGCGCTGATCGAGCGCCTCGGCCTCTCGGACGTCGTGCTCGTCGGCGACAACGCCGGCGGGGTGCTCGCCCTCGAGGTGGCCAGCGCCAGGCCGGACCTGGTCGCGGGCCTCGTGTTGGTCGGCACGCCGGCGTACCTGTTGCAGCAGGGTGGCGGCGCGCCAAGGTGGGTGCTGCGCACGCCACAGCTCGCGCGCCTCGGGCCCGTGTTCATGCGCCAGCTCGCCGGACAACCTGGCGAGCAGCTCTACACCGGCGCATGGTTCGACGCTAGCCGGATCACGCCGGCCCAACGCGCGGCGCGGTCCGTCGGCACCACGGTCGAAGGCTGGGACGCGGCCCTGTGGCAGGTGACCCTCGCCGGCGCCCCGCCGAGCCTCGCAGAGCGCCTGGGCGGCGTGGCGGCCCCGGCGCTCGTGCTGGTCGGCGCGGCGGCCGGCAGCGTGCCGGCGAGCGAGTCGGAACGCCTGGCGACCGAGCTCCCCAACGCAACCCTCGAGCGCCTCGACGCCTGCGGCGACCTCCCGCAGGAGGAGTGCCCGGGGCAGTTCGTCGACCGCGTCGCGGCCTGGTTGGGAGGCCAGGGGCTGAGCGCACACTGACCGACGCCTCTCGCTAGCGCGGCTAACGAGCGCGCGGGCTGGGGCCGACAACGGCCTCAGCCCGACACCCGCGGCCGGCCACGGCGGCGCGGCCGGCGGGCGCGCGGTACACTCGGCCTCATGGATCTGCTGAAGAGCCTGAGTGAAGCGCCCGGGGTGCCAGGGCGCGAGGAGCAGGTGCGCGCCGTCGTGCGCGCCGAGCTGACCGGCCTGGTCGACGAGCTGAGCGTCGACGCCTTCGGGAACCTGACCGCCGTCAAGCGCAGCGCGAGGCCCGGCGCGCCCAAGGTGATGGTGGCCGCTCACATGGACGAGATCGGCTTCCTCGTCAGGCACATCGACGACAAGGGGTTCCTGCGCGTGCAGCAACTGGGCGGCTTCGACCCGCGCAACCTCTTCGCGCGCCAGGTGCTCGTGCACGCCTCCGTCTCCAGCGAGACGCTCGTCGGCGTGATGAACCCGGCCGGCAAGCCCATCCACATCAGCACGCCCGAAGAGCGCACCAAGGTGCCGACGCTCGACCAGTTCTACGTCGACCTCGGCTTGAGCGGCGAGCAGGTCAGGGCGAAGGTTCGCCTCGGCGACATGGTCACCCTGAGGCAACCGTTCGAGGACCTGGGCGCCGTCGTCACGGGCAAGGCCCTCGACGACCGCACGGGCTGCTGGATCCTCATCGAGACCATCAAGCGGCTCGACGCGGCGAGCATGGCGACAGACCTCTACGCCGTCTTCACCACCCAGGAGGAGGTCGGCCTGCGCGGCGCCAGGACGGGCGCTTACGCGGTCGCGCCTGATGTCGGCATCGCGCTCGACACGACGCTGGCGGTCGACACACCCGAGATCCCCGAGCACCTGCGCGTCACGCAGCTCGGCAAGGGCACGGCGCTGAAGGTGATGGACTCGAGCATCATCAGCACCCGCTGGCTACTCGACCACTTCATAGCGCTGGCCGAGAAGCACGGCATCGCCTACCAGCTCGAGGTCCTGCCGCTCGGCGGCAACGACGCCGCCGCGCTGCAGGCGGCCCGCGATGGCGCGCCGTCGTTCACCATCTCCACGCCGTCGCGTTACGTCCATACCGTCACGGAGATGGTCTCGAAGTCGGACCTCGAGGGCGCCGTCCAGCTCCTGACGGCGTTCCTGCGCGAAGGCGTCCAGCTCGGTGGCCGCGACTGACCGATCCGGGGCGCTGATGGCCACCGGCCGGGCGGTCGTTGGCGGAGCGGGCTGGCGCGCGGCGCCCGCCGGGGCTCGGCCGTGATCATCGGGGTGATAAGCGACGTGCACGCGAACGTCATCGCCCTGGAGGCCGCCCTGACGGCCATGAAGCGTCGGGGGGTCGACACCATCGTATGCCTCGGCGACCTGGTCGGCTACGGGCCGGCTCCGAACGAGACCCTCGACCTCATCCGCTCCGAGCGCGTCATGTGCACCATGGGCGCGGCCGACGAGCGGCTGGCGTACGGCTTCGCGGCCTCGGGCAAGCGCAGGCGGGGCGTGGCCGACGACATCCTCGCCTGGACGCTCGGCGTCCTGGAGCCGGGGCACCTGACGTTCCTCCGGAGCCTACCCATCCAGAAGCGCCTCTCGACCCCGGTCGGGTGGCTGCGCTTCTTCCACGGCACGGCCGAGGACACGGGCGAGCCCCTGAACCTCAACCAGGACCCCCACTCGTTGACTCGGCTCCTCGAGAGGAACCGCTGTACCGTCCTGGCGGCCGGCGGCACCCATGTGCCGTTCTTCCGCCGCGTGGGGCCGACGGGTCTGGTCATCAACCCCGGTTCCGTCGGTCTGTCGCTCAACGGCGAGCCCGGCGCCGATTACGCGGTGCTGACCATCCAGGACGGCTCCGTCGAGATCGAGATGGACAAGATGGAGTACGACTACGCGGCGGTGGCGTTCGAGATCGTCGCCTGGGGCATCTCGCCGATGGTCGCGGAGGCGGTCCAGATGGGCCGCCTCCCGGAGAGCCTCGCGCGGCAGGACGAGGGCAGGACCTAGGCTCCTCAGACGAGTTCGAGCCCCAGGGCCAGCCCCTCGCCGCCGCCGATGCAGATGCTCGCGACGCCGCGGCGCTTGCCGCTCAGCCGCAAGGCGTTCATGAGGGTCACGAGGATCCGGGCCCCGGAGGCCCCGATGGGGTGCCCGAGGGCCACGGCGCCGCCAAGCACGTTCACTCTCGCGGCGCTCAGCCCGAACTCCTCCATGACGGCCAGCGGCACCACGCTGAACGCCTCGTTCACCTCGAAGAGGTCGACGCTCTCCGGCGTCCAGCCCAGCTTGGCGAACAGCTTGCGCGTCGCCTCGACGGGCGCGACCGTGAACCACTCCGGCGCCACGGCGGCACCCGCCCAGCCGTGGATGCGGGCGAGCACGGGCATGCCGCGCCTCGCGGCGACGCCCTCGCTCGTGACGACGAGCGCCGCGGCCCCGTCGTTCAAGGTGCTGGCGTTGGCGGCCGTGATCGTGCCGGTCGGCTCGAACGCCGGCCGCAGCTTGAGCATCTTCTCGAAGTCGACCTGGCTCGGCCCCTCGTCGTGCTCGACCCTGACGCTGCCCCGGCGCCCAGCCACCTCGACGGGCACGATCTCGGCCGCGAACGTGCCACCCTCGACGGCCGCCTGGGCGCGGCGGTAGGAGCGCTCGGCATACTCGTCCTGCGCGGCGCGCGAGAAGGAGTACTTGGCGGCGCAGAGCTCCGCGCACGAGCCCATGTGCTTGTCGCCGTATGCGTCCCAGAGGCCGTCGTGGATGAGCGAGTCGACGAGCTTGGCGTCGCCGAGGCGCAGGCCCGCGCGGGCGCCGAGCGTCAGGTACGGGGCGTTCGTCATCGACTCCATGCCGCCCGCCACTACCACCTCCGCGTCGCCGGTCAGGACGGCCCTGCCCGCTTGGATCACGGCCTCCAGGCCGGACCCGCACATCTTGTTAAGCGTCACGGCCGGCGTGGCCTGCGAGAGCCCGGCGTAGATGGCTGCCTGGCGGGCGGGCGCCTGGCCTTGACCGGCCTGCAGGACGTTGCCGAGGAGCACGGCGTCGACGCCGTCCGGCGCCACGCCGGCGCGGCGCACCGCCTCGGCCACCGCCGCCGCGCCGAGGCGGGCGGCCGGAACGGTAGCGAACGCGCCCTGGAACGCGCCCATGGGCGTGCGCACGGCGCTGGAGATGACCAGGTTCACGGGAGTACCTCCGGTCGACCGGCTCCCGCTGACACGGACACGCGCGTCCCCGTCAGCGGGCCGGTCTCGAGTTACCGCCAGCGTACTAGGCCGACGGCCGTCAGCGTCTGAACGTGACCACGGCGTGCGTTCCGCGCCACTCGACCTGCAGGGGCGCGTAGAGGTCGAAACCGACCGGCAGGAGGACCACGCCGGCCACCGGCCCCTCCGGGCCGACGCTGTCGGCGCCCCCACTCACCACCAGCAGGCGATAGGGGTAGCGGACCTCGAGCTCCCTGTCGCCTTGGGAGAACCGCAGCGCCGGCTCCCAGGCGGCCTCCGTGAGCGCCACGACCTGGAGGAGCAGCAGGTTGTCGCCCGCCCCGGCGGCCTGCGCGGCCTCGTCGAGGACCGCGTCGACGGCGCGGGTCAGGTCGGGCCTGGCGATGGGCAGGAGCGCAAGGTCGAGGAGCGAGAGGCTGACGTCGCCGTCGAAGAAGCGCAGGACGGGCACGTCGCCGGGCAACACGTCGGTCTCCCACGGCGCGCCGTCGTCGCCCTCCGCCGCGACCCGGGCGGGCGCCTGCGCGCCCGGGAACGGCTCGAGCGCGAGCTGGAACTCCTCGCCGCCCGCCGTCACGGCGTCGGTCGTGCCCGACGGGGTGGCGTTGGGCGCGGGCGCGACCCCGAGGAGGTCGAGTGCCGACAGGGGCGCCCACCAGTCGGAGTCGACCTCGAGGACCGGCGCGCTCAAGCTCACCTCGACGGGGCCAGGGTCACCTGGTCGCTGCTGGAGCGCGTCGGAGGAACCAGCGAAGAACGTGACCACCCCTTCGGCGCCCCTGAACGTGAGCGCCGCACCGTCCGACGTCGCGACGGCGCCGATGGCCCGCGCCAGGGTCGTCAGCTCGACGTACAGGGTGCCGACGCTGCGCGCGGCGCGTAACGACCGCCCGAGCGGGCTCTGCGCGCCGCTCGCCGCGAGGGCGAGGAGGAGAACGAGGGCTGGCGCGGCGCGGCGCGCGTACGGGGACTGCATCGCGAACGAGCCTAGCACGCGCGTCCAGAGCGCTAGAATGGCCGCATCGAGGGCGGCTGGGCCGCCGCGCGAAGGTCGGCCCGCGAACGCGGGGCGCTTCGCGAGAGGAGTTCGAAGACCTATAGAGAAGATCCACGGGCGCACGTCCGGCCTGAAGAGCAACCAAGTCAAACGTCTGAGCAACCTTTACCGGCGGCGCGTACCGCCCGAGGCGGCCGTCACCGGTGAGTTGGCGCGCGCGATGGCGGAGCTGACGATCGAGCTGAAGCGGGGCGTGTGCCTGCTGATAGACCGGCGCGGGCGTGTGCTCACCGTCGCGGTCGGCGACGCCGCCGACACGCCGCTGCCGCCCGTAAGGGGCGAGGCCGAGACCCGACTGTACGGCCTGCGGCTCGTGCACACGCACCTGAAGCCCGGGGGGCTCTCGGGTCCCGACCTCACCACGCTCTTCATCAACCGGCTGGACGCCGTGGTGGCCGTCGACGTGGGCGAGGCGCGCGACCCGCGCGCCGGTGTCACGGTCGGGCCGGCGCACCTAGCCTTCGTCGCGCCCGCGAC
>CAZVNY010000107.1:0-5897 GCA_964628785.1 uncultured Thiobacillus sp. | reverse complement strand
GCACCACCAGGCTTTGTCTGTAGGCGATGCCATTCACTGCCACGTGCTCGCTGTCATAGCCGGTGAAGAGGTATTGCACGCCGCCACGGTCCAGGTGCAGTTTCATAGGGGGCAACCAGACTGGAAAAAGGGGGAATTCAGGTAAGATGGCCGTCTTTATACCCTGACGCCGCGTGTTCATGCAGCCCATCCTCAAATCCGCCAAGCTCGCCAATGTGTGCTACGACATTCGCGGCCCAGTGATGGCGCGCGCTCGGCAGATGGAGGAAGAGGGCCAGCGCATCATCAAGCTGAATATCGGCAACCCGGCTACCTTCGGTTTCGATGCCCCGGAGGAGATCGTCCAGGACGTGATCCACAATCTGCCTCTGGCGTCCGGTTATTCCGATTCCAAGGGCCTGTTCGCGCCACGCAAGGCCATCATGCACTACAGCCAGGAAAAGCTTATCGCCGGGGTGCAGGTGGAGGACATCTATATCGGCAATGGGGTGTCCGAGCTCATCGTCATGACCCTGCAGGCCCTGCTGGACAATGGCGACGAGGTATTGGTGCCGGCCCCGGACTACCCCCTGTGGACGGCGGCGGTCAGCCTGGGGGGCGGCACGCCGCGGCACTACCTGTGCGATGAGGTCAGCGGCTGGCTGCCGGATCTGGACGACATGCGCAGCAAGATCACGTCCAACACCCGGGCCATCGTGGTCATCAACCCCAACAATCCCACCGGGGCCCTGTATCCCAGGGAGATCCTGGAAGGCATTGTGGAGATCGCGCGGCAGCACCAGCTCATCGTCTATGCCGACGAGATCTACGACAAGGTCCTTTTTGACGACATCCAGCACACCTCTATCGCCTCCCTGGCGGATGACGTGCTCTTCGTCACCTTCAACGGCCTGTCCAAGAACTACCGGGCCTGCGGCTATCGTGCCGGCTGGGCCATCGTCTCCGGCGAAAAGAAATACGCCAAGGACTACATCGAAGGCCTGGACATGCTGGCTTCCATGCGTCTGTGCGCCAACGTGCCGGCCCAATTCGGCATCCAGACCGCCCTGGGCGGCTATCAGAGCATCAACGAGCTGGTGGCCCCGGGCGGTCGCCTGCGGCGGCAACGGGACCTGGCCTGGGAACTGCTCACCACCATGCCCGGGGTGAGCTGCATGAAACCCCAGGCCGCCATGTATCTCTTTCCCCGCCTGGATCCCAAGATCTACCCCATCGCCAACGACCAGCAATTCATCCTGGACCTGTTGCTGCAGGAAAAGGTGCTGGTGGTGCAGGGCTCCGGCTTCAACTGGCCCCATGCGGACCATCTGCGCGTGGTGTTCCTGCCCCCCGAGGATGATCTGCACGAGGCCATGGCCCGCATTGCCCGCTTTCTGGAGCAGTACCGCAAGCGGCATGGCACTTGAAATCCGTAACCTGAAACCCGTAATCAAAATATGAAACCCATCAATGTAGGCCTGCTCGGTATCGGTACCGTGGGCGGCGGCACCTGGACGGTGCTCAAACGCAATCAGGAAGAAATCAGCCGGCGTGCCGGCCGGCCCATCGCCATCACCCGGGTGGCGGATCGCAACCTGGATCTGGCGCAAAGACTGACGGCGGGCGAGGCCCGGCTCACGCACGACGCCTTCGACGTGGTGCGGGACCCGGACATCGACATCGTGGTGGAGCTCATCGGCGGCTATACCGTGGCCAGGGAACTGGTCTTGGAGGCCATTGCCCACGGCAAGCACGTGGTCACCGCCAACAAGGCCCTGCTGGCCGTGCATGGCAACGAAATCTTTGCCGCCGCCCAGAATAAAGGTGTGATGGTGGCCTTCGAGGCCGCTGTGGCCGGGGGCATCCCCATCATCAAGGCCCTGCGCGAAGGCCTGTCCGCCAATCGTATCCAGTGGGTGGCGGGCATCATCAACGGCACCACCAACTTCATCCTCTCGGAGATGCGGGACAAGGGCCTGCCCTTCGATGCCGTGCTCAAGGAGGCCCAGCAGCTGGGCTATGCCGAGGCGGATCCCACCTTCGACATCGAAGGCGTGGATGCGGCCCACAAGGCTACCCTCATGGCGGCCATCGCCTTCGGTATCCCCATCCAGTTCGACAAGGCCTATGTGGAAGGCATCACCCGGCTGGAGGCCATCGACATCCAGTATGCCGAGCAGCTGGGCTACCGCATCAAGCTGCTGGGCATCGCCAAACGCCGGCATCAGGGCGTGGAGCTGCGGGTGCATCCCACCCTGGTGCCCGCCAAACGACTCATCGCCAACGTGGAAGGGGCGATGAATTCGGTCCTGGTCTGGGGTGACGCCGTGGGCGCCACCCTCTACTACGGCAAGGGCGCAGGGGCCGAGCCCACGGCCAGCGCGGTCATCGCCGACTTGGTGGACGTGACCCGGCTGCATACCGCCGATCCCCAGAACCGGGTGCCCCATCTGGCCTTTCAGCCGGACCGCATGTCCGACCTGCCCATCCTGCCCATGGAGGAGGTGGAGACCGCCTACTACCTGCGCCTGCGCGCCCTGGACAAACCCGGTGTGCTAGCGGATGTGACCCGCATCCTGGCGGACCTGTCCATCTCCATCGACGCCATGATGCAGAAGGAGCCGGAAGAGGGCGAAGACCAGACCGACGTGGTGATCCTCACCCACCAGGCCTGCGAAAAGGATGTGAACGCAGCCATTACCCGTATCCAGGCCCTGGACAGCATCCATGGCCAGGTCACGCGTATCCGCATGGAAGAGTTGCAGGGCTGAGGCGACATCCTTTCTGACCGGGTGGGCAGGCATGCGGCCCCCCGGCATGTCCGCCAGGAGGGACATGACCTCCTCCCGCCAGCTTCAGCGTAGAGATCGAGCCATGAACTACCTCAGTACCCGGGGCCGGGCCCCCAAACAATCCTTCCTGGAAATCCTGCTGGGTGGACTGGCGCCGGATGGTGGCCTGTACATGCCGGAGGCTTATCCCCATTTCACGCCGGAGGACCTGGCCGCCATGCGGGGCATGGATTATCGCCAGCTGGCCTTTGCCATCCTGTCCCGCCTGGCGGACGACATCCCGGCCGCAGACCTGCAGGCCATCATCGACAAGACCTACACCACGGCCGTCTACAGCCATGGCCGGGCGGACTCGGATTTCAGCCAGATCACCCCGCTGCGCCGGCTGGAAGAGGGGCTCTACATCCTGGAGCTGTCCAACGGCCCCACCCTGGCCTTCAAGGACATGGCCATGCAGCTCCTGGGCAATTTGTTCGAATATGCCCTGGAGCGGGCCGGGCAGGACATCAACATCCTGGGTGCCACCTCCGGCGACACCGGTTCCGCTGCCGAATACGCCATGCGCGGCAAGCACAACGTGCGCGTCTTCATGCTCTCGCCGGAGCAGGGCATGACCCCCTTCCAGCAGGCCCAGATGTACAGCCTGCAGGATGCCAACATCTTCAACATCGCCGTGCGCGGCGTGTTCGACGATTGCCAGGACATCGTCAAGGCCGCCAACAACGACCTGGAGTTCAAGGCCAAATACCGCCTGGGGGCGGTGAACTCCATCAACTGGGCCCGGGTGGCCGCCCAGGTGATCTACTACTTCAAGGCCTACTTCGCGGTGACCCGGGACGACGGCGAGCGAGTCAGCTTCTCGGTGCCTTCCGGCAACTTCGGCAACGTCTGTGCCGGACACATCGCCCGCATGATGGGCCTACCCATCCACCAGCTCATCGTGGCCACCAACGAGAACGATGTGCTGGACGAATTCTTCCGCACCGGTGTGTACCGGCCCCGCAGATCGCTGGAGACCCTGCACACCTCCAGTCCCTCCATGGACATCTCCAAGGCCTCCAACTTCGAGCGCTTCATCTATGACCTCAGCGGACGCGATGGCGAGCGGGTAGCCCAGCTCTGGCAGGCCGTGGACCAGGGGGGCAGTTTCGATCTCCGGCACGACGGCCTCTTCGACCAGGTGCCCGCCTTCGGCCTGGTCTCCGGCAAGAGCACCCATGCCGACCGCCTGGCCACCATCCGCATGTGCTGGGAGAAATACGCCACACTCATCGACACCCATACCGCCGATGGCCTCAAGGTGGGCCTGGAGCACCGGGTGCCGGGCGTCACCCTGGTGTGTCTGGAGACGGCCCTGCCGGCCAAATTCGAAGACAGCATCGTGGAGGCCCTGGGGCGCAGGCCGGAGCGGCCTGCCGGCCTAGAGGACCTGGAAGCCCTGCCCCGGCGGGTGGAAGTGATGGACGCGGACGCCCAGGCCATCAAGGCCTACATCGCCCGACACGCCAACGACTGATTCCCCGTCATGCCGGCCTGGCGCATCCTGCTGCTCGCCCTGGGGGTACTGCTCCTGGCCAGCTGGCTGGGCTGGGATGGCTCCCGGGAATCAGCACCCCGGGATCCGGCCGGTCTCACCAGCCCCCATGCGCAAGGCCTGGATGCCGAGCCCGGACACACCCTTCTTTCCGGCAATGAAATCCATGTCAGCCGGCTGCCTGCGGAAGGCCGCCATACCCTGGCCCTGATCCGGCAGGGGGGCCCCTTTGCCTACGCCAAGGACGGCACCACCTTCAGCAACCGGGAGGGCCTGTTGCCCAGCCGGGGCCGGGGCTATTACCGGGAATACACGGTGCCCACCCCGGGGGCGGGCAATCGTGGCGCCCGGCGCATCGTGGCCGGACAGGACGGGAATTACTGGTACACCGACGACCACTACCAAAGCTTCCGTAGGATCCGGGAATGAGCCATAGCATCAACCACAGCATCGCCCATATCCTCCAGGACCCTGCCTGCAACGGGATCTACCGCCTGCAGGCGGCCAGCGAGCAGGTCCCCAGCCTGGATGGCAGCAGCCTGGGGGGCAAGGAAGACTTGCTCCTGGCCCTGGGCTGGGCCCTGGGGTTTCCGGACTATTACGCCCCCAACTGGGACGCCCTGGAGGAGTGCCTGCTGGACATGTCCTGGCAGACCGGTCCCATTGCCCTGCACCTGGTCCACGCCGACACCTTGGCGTCGGATCTCCTGCGCACCCTCATGGACATCTTCCTGGAGGCCGGCCGTTCCTGGGCCGGGCAGGGGCGCTGCTGCAGCCTGTTCCTCTCCGGCCTGCAGGCTAGCGACACACTGCCCCTGGCGGTTTGAGGGCCGGTCCGGGCAGGCAGCGCGGCCGTCATTGCACCACGTCGTAGCGGTGCCGGCGCCAGATCAGGGTCATGGCGGCACTGATGAAGAGGCCGAATGCCACGATGACCCAGTGGATGTGCACCCCGTGTCCCACCATGTAGGTGTACACCCCCAGCAGGACCAGAATGCCGATGTTCTCGTTGAAGTTCTGGATGGCGATGGAGTGACCCGCCCCCATGAGCAGGTGGCCCCGGTGCTGCAGCAGGGCGTTGAGGGGCACCACGAAAAATCCGGACAGGGCGCCGATGACGAACATCACCCCGGTGGCGATGCGCCAGTCGGTGACGAAGATCAGGGTGATGACGATGAGGCCCAAGATGATGCCGGCCGGCAACACCTTCACCGAGTCCTCCAGCCGGACCCATTTGCCTGCCACCGCGGCGCCCACGGCAATGCCTACCGCCACCATGGCCGTGAGCTGGGTGGCATGGGTGAGATCGAATTTCAGATTGAAGGCGGCCCAGGCCAGGACCACTAGCCGCAGGGTGGCGCCCACGCCCCAGAACAGGGTGGTCACGGACAGGGAAACCTGCCCCAGGGGATCTCTCCACAAGAGCTTGAAAGCGTGCCAAAAGTCCTTGATCAAGAAGAAAGGGCTCTTCTTCAGAACCTTGTGATCCAAGGGCAATTTGGGGATATAGAGGTTGAACCAGGCTGCCGCCAGATAGAGCAGCAGGATGATGGCGATGGCTGCATCCGCCACCGTCAGCCAGGCCGGCGCCC
>CAZVNY010000106.1:0-5921 GCA_964628785.1 uncultured Thiobacillus sp. | reverse complement strand
TTTCCCTCTCCCCCAACCCCTCTCCCGCCTGCGGGAGAGGGGAGCGTCAAGAAGCCGCTACGCGGCTTTCACGTTAAAACACTGAACAAATCCACTGTTGTCATTGCGAGCGCAGCGCGGCAATCCAGAACCCATGCGAAATCAATGACTTCTGGATCGCCACGTTGCTTCGCTCCTCGCGATGACGAACTTAACCAGCGGTTCCTTAAACAAAAAGGCCCGCTGCGGGCGGGCCATTTCGGGGCGGCCGGGTGTCGGCGCCGGTTCAGCGCAGGCCGGAGATGTACTCGGCCACGGCCTTCATTTCGTCGTCGGTCATCTTGCGCGCGATGACTTGCATCATCTTGCCGCCGTCGTTGGCCCGATCGCCGCTGCGGAAGCTCTTCAGTTGGCTGAGCACGTACTTGGCATGCTGACCCGCCAGGTGGGGGAACTGCACGGGGATGCCGGAACCGGCCGGGCCGTGGCAGGAAGCGCAGGCAGGCACGCCACTGCCCTGGTTGCCGCCCTTGTAGAGCTTGCGGCCTTCTTCCGCCAGACCGGCTTCCTTGGCGGGACGGTGCTTGATCTGCTGGGCGCCGTAATAGGCCGCCAGGTTCAGGATGTCGTCATCCGACAGCTTGGCGGCGTTGGGGGCCATGGTGGCGTTCATGCGCCCGCCGGAACGGAACTCGCTGAGCTGCTTGGCGATGTACTCCGGATACTGGCCCGCGAGCACGGGGTAGATGGGGTTGTTGCTGTTGCCGTCCGCCGTGTGGCAGGCCGCGCAGACCTTGTTGACAATGGGCATGGCCTGGGCGGCGTCGCCCTTGGCAAAGGCGGAAGAGGCAAAGCTTAGGGCAGAAATCAGCAGGCCGGTCAGCAGCGCGGAGGCTTTCATCAATGACTCCTAAATATCCGGAATGACAGCAAAGGAAAATCCCGGCATTGTAGCGGCCCCCCTCCTCGAGTGCCAACCGTGCTGAACGCCGTTTTTCATGTTTCCGTCGCCCACGTGCGGGACCTGCCCCGTGACAGCCTGGCGGAGGTGGCCTTCGCCGGCCGCTCCAACGCCGGCAAGTCCAGCGCCATCAACACCCTGTGCAACCACAAGCGCCTGGCCTTCGTGAGCAAGCTGCCGGGGCGCACCCAGCTGCTGAACTTCTTCCGCGTGGCCGAGGGCCGCTTCCTGGTGGACCTGCCCGGTTACGGCTTTGCCAAGGCCCCCAAGGAGCAGCAGATGCAGTGGCAGGACCTGATCGGCGGCTACCTGGCATGCAGCGCCCACCTCAAGGGCCTGGTGTTGATCATGGACATCCGCCATCCCCTGACGGAGCTGGACTGGTCCCTCCTGGAGTGGTTCCGACCCTCGGACAAGCCGGTGCACGTGCTGCTGTCAAAGAGCGACAAGCTCTCCCGGGGACCGGCCCGGCAGGTCCTGGACAAGGTGCGGCACAGCCTGCGGGAAGCGGGTTTCGACGCCAGCGTGCAATTGTTTTCCAGCCTGAAGCGCAGCGGCGTGGAGGAGGCCGAGGCGGTGATCCGGAAATGGCTGGGCGTGCCCAAAAAAAACCCGGCTGAAGGGGAACAGCCGGGTTGAAACGGCCTTAACCTTGCGTCAAGGCCCCCGCTCAGGGAGGCAAAGCGGGAGACGAATGGAAGCAACTCGTCTGAAGGTCATGGACTGTGGGCACAGGCAAAGGGTTCCCGTTATGCTTGCAGATCCTGTCCGCCATTGCATCTGACCCGGAGTCGCCAGCATGTTCGATCTGTCCGCCTTCCCCCACAAGCGCATGCGCCGCATGCGTCGTGACGACTTTTCCCGCCGCCTGATGCGGGAGTCCGTGCTCACCCCCGCCGACCTGATCCTGCCGGTCTTCGTGCTGGAAGGGGAAAACCAGGTGCAGGACGTGCCTTCCATGCCCGGCGTGCAGCGCATGAGCCTGGACCGGCTCCTTGCCGTGGCGGAGGCCTGTCTGCAGTTTGGCGTACCCGCCATGGCCCTGTTCCCCGTGGTGGATACCGGGCGCAAGAGCCAGGATGCCGCCGAGGCCTACAACCCGGATGGCCTGGTGCCGCGCACGGTGCAGGCCCTGAAGGCCCGCTTTCCGGAGCTGGGCATCATCACCGACGTCGCCCTGGACCCTTATACCAGCCACGGCCAGGACGGCCTCATCGACCCTGATGACCCCCGGGGCTATGTGCTCAACGACGAGACCATCGCCGTGCTCACCCGCCAGGCCGAGGTCCATGCCGGAGCCGGGGCCGACGTAGTGGCACCCTCGGACATGATGGACGGGCGTGTGCGCGCGGTGCGGGACGCCCTGGATGCCGCCGGCTTCATCCACACCCGCATCCTGGCCTATGCCGCCAAGTACGCCTCCAGCTTCTACGGCCCCTTCCGGGATGCGGTGGGATCCGCCGCCAACTTGGGGGCCGGCGACAAGTACACCTACCAGATGGACCCGGCCAACAGCGACGAGGCCCTGTGGGAGGTGGGCCTGGACCTGCAGGAAGGGGCGGACATGGTGATGATCAAGCCGGGCATGCCCTACCTGGACATCGTGCGACGGGTGAAGGACAGCTACCAGGCCCCCACCTTCGTCTATCAGGTCAGCGGCGAATACGCCATGCTCAAGGCCGCCGGCCAGCAGGGCTGGATCAACGAACGGGCCTGCGTCATGGAAAGCCTGCTGGGCTGCAAGCGCGCCGGCGCCGACGGCGTGCTGACCTACTTCGCCCTGGAGGCGGCGCGCTGGCTGGCGGCCGGACGCTGAGTCCGGGTCGGACGCTCAGACATAGCGCGCGCGCCGTTCCCGCTGCACGCGGTTGATGTAGCGCTGGATGTCCGTCTCCACGCTGGCGGGCAGGTCGATGAACTGGCACCCCGCCCGGTGGGTGGTGCGGCCATTGCGCAGGGTCACGTCGTAGGTGTTGCGCACCATCAGGCTCAGGGCAAAGGTCCCCGTGCCGGGCAACTCGATGCGACAGCCGTGATAGGTCGTTTCATTTTGCAGCAGGCCCTTGCCCGCATAGGACAGGATGCCGATGCCGCCGATGCTGATGTCCACCACCGTGGCCTGCAGGAAATTCTCCTCCCCCAGGTTGATCTGGCATTTCACCGGCTCCACCAGGGGGGTGGCCAGGCGGTAGGACTGACGGCGCTGCAGGCGCAGCATCTCGGTGGGCAGCGTCACCTGGAAGACGGCTTCGTTTCCCAGCCGCGCAGCTTTCACCTGCGTGCCGATGAACTCGACGTGTACCTGATCGTGGGTGCTGGTGCAGAAGATGCGCCCCGCCGTCAGGATCTGCTGGTTGAACTCCTGGTCCACGCCCTGTTCCAGGAACAAAACCCCCTGTTTCTCGTCCACTTCCACGATGGCGGAGAGCAGGAAGTCCTGGCCGTAGTCTACAGATATATAGACGATGCCCTTGGCGTCCCGGACCTCATGCAGGATGCGGACAACGCTGGCGGCATGGTTCACCCGGAAGCGGGGATCGTTTTCAGGGTGGGAGGGGAGCGAGGACATGCAGGCAATTCTAATCCTGTCGGTCTGAGGGTGTATGCTCTGGCCGAGAAAGAGCAGTGAGCCGGCTCACCACATGAACGCATCTTCACTAGTATCATTGAGTCATGGCCATAAGCGGATAATCCATTGAGTTTCCTAGACAAATTACGCTTCAAGAGCCGCAACTGGAACAAGACCATCGCCGTGGTGGAGCCTGCGTCACGCCTGAAGAACGTTGGCGTGGTGGCGGTGGCTCCAACCCCGTTGCATCACAGCAAACCTGAAGACGTACGCCAGGACAGCTTCAAGATCCGTCTCGCCCATGATGAAAGCAGGACTGCGGAGGCCCGTTTCCTCGTGGAGCGGCGTTACGAGCAGAAGGGGTACCTGCCCCTCAGGGGCCGGGGCGGCGGCGAGGCCCAGACGGCCTGCCCGGATAGTGTTACCCTGGCCATCTACAAGGGTGATGAGATGATGGGCACCCTCACCCTGGGCTTTGACGTGGGTGACAGTCTGCTGGCGGACGCGCTGTACAAGTCGGAGCTGGATGCATTGCGGGCCCAGGACCGGCGCATCTGCGAATTCACCAAGCTGGCCATCGACTACAAGCGCACATCCAAGCGCATGTTGGGGGGACTGTTTCACATCGCCTACCTCTATGCCCAGCATATCTGGGGTTACACGGATATCATCATCGAGGTGAATCCCGCGCATGTGAGTTTCTATCAGCGTATGTTGGGCTTCCAGATCATTGGACCGGAACGTATCTGTGTCCGGGTGAACGCACCTGCGGTGTTATTACGGGCTGACATGAACTGGGGTCAGGGCATGGTGCAAAAATTTGGTGGTCACCCGGAGCTGGCCAAAAGCGAACGCACCCTGTTTCCCTATTTCCTGTCTCCGGCAGAAGAGGGCAGTATCCTTGCACGGCTGATGCAGTCCTGATGACGGTGCATGGGAGTACAGGGGTGAATCCGGATCTCGGAAGCGCATTCAACACATATTTCGAACTCGTCCACGCCAATACGGATGCCTTGCGCAAGCAGGTGTATGAGCTGCGCTATCAGGTCTATGTCCTGGAGACGGGATTCGAAAAGGCGCAGGACTGCGTCTGCACGAATTTGGCGGATGGCGGGCGGGTGTGCTGGGAAATGGATGCATACGATGCCCGCGCCGAGCACTATCTCATCCGCCACCGCCGCACGGGCATCCATGCCGCCACCACCCGCCTGATCCTGCCGGACCCGGATGATCCCATGGCGGCCTTCCCCATCGAGCAGCACTGCCCCCTGGAGGCCCCGGTGCGGGACCCGCAGACCCGGGCCAGGCTGGGGGAGATTTCCCGTTTCGCCGTATCCAAGGCATTCAAGCGGCGTATCGGTGAAATGGGCACCCTGGCCGGTGTGGCCGACAACACGGACATGTATTTCGAGGCGGACGAGCGCCGGGTCCTGCCCCACATCTCCCTGGGCCTGTTCGCCGGCGTGGTGGACATGGCCCACCGCAACGGCATCACCCACTGCTATGCGGTCATGGAACCCGCCCTGCTGCGCTTGCTGAATCGCTTCGGCGTGATCTTCAACCGTATCGGTGCCGATGTGGACTATCACGGGGTGCGCATCCCCTGTCTGGGCACCATGGCGGAGGCCCTGCCCAACATCCGCAAGGTCGCCCCCTCCGTGTGGGCCTTCATCACCAACAATGGCACCTGGGCCTGAGGTGCAGGCCATGCCCGGCTTCGACTACGCCACCGCCTTCTCGCGCAACATTGGCTGGGTCACCCAGGCGGAACAGCAGCGCCTGAGAAACGCCAGGGTGGCCATTGCCGGCATGGGGGGCGTGGGGGGCTTTCACCTCCTGACCCTGGCCCGGCTGGGCATCGGCCATTTCCATATCGCCGACCTGGACAGCTTCGAGCTGGCCAACTTCAATCGCCAGGCCGGGGCCGGCATGAGCACCCTGGAGCAGCACAAGGCGGAAGTCCTGGCCCGCATGGCCCGGGACATCAACCCGGAAGCCGAGATCCGCATCTATCCCCAGGGGGTGACACCCGACAACATGTCGGAATTCTTTACAGCCGTGGATCTCTATGTGGACGGCCTGGATTTCTTCGCCTTCAACGCCCGGGAGGCGGCCTTTGCCCACTGCGCCCGTCAGGGCATCCCCGCCGTCACCGTGGCCCCCCTGGGCATGAGTGCGGCCCTGCTCAACTTCCTGCCCGGGGGCATGGGCTTCGAGGACTATTTCCAGGTGGCGGGCAGGCCCGATCTGGACAAGGCCATCCGCTTCCTGGTGGGCCTGGCCCCCGGCCTGCTGCACCGGCATTACCTGGCGGACAAGAGCCGGGTGGACCTGAAGGCGCGCAAGGGACCGTCCACGGTCATGGCCTGCCAGCTCTGCGCCGGCGTGGCCGCCAGCGAGGCCCTGAAGATC